>JAKAIQ010000179.1 GCA_021825035.1 Deltaproteobacteria bacterium
GACAGGGCCGCGAGCGCGGCCATGAGAAGCGCCGCGACGGCGAACGCGCCGTCAAAGGGCCTTTGAGGGAGCGGATAGAACGGGGCCAGATTGACCGGAAGGACGGCCCTGTAAAGATAGAACGCGTAGGCCCGGAGGGCCACGGCGGCCCGGATGCCGAAGGGGATAGTCTTTAGCGGAACCATGGCCTTCGACTGCGCCCAGAGCGTTGCGAGCGCGTCCGCCGCGGCAAGCGCCACGAACGGGGCCTTCTCAAGAACTATCCTTCTAACCGGCGCGTTCTCCACGGCGAACCGCTCAAGAGGATAGAAATCGATTATGAGGAAGACGAGAGGAAGCGACACGGCCATGGGCTTGGAGAGAAGCGCGAGGGCCGCGAAAACCACCGCGAGCGCATAGGATACGGCCCAGCCGTTTTTCCTCTTTGCGTACTTCACGTATTCGATGACCGAAAGTATGTAGAAAAAGCCGCAGAGAACGTCCTTTCTTTCGGCCACCCACGCGACGGATTCCACCCTGAGCGGATGGAGGGCGAAGAGTAGGGCCGAGAAAAAAGACGCATAGATGAGCGCCTGCCCGTCGAAAAACCCCCGCCTGTCCGCGGACTCCATGAGCTTTAGCGTAAGAAGAGCGACGAGATAGGTGTTAAGCCCATGGAGAACGATATTGGTGAGATGGTATCCAGCCGGGTTCAGGCCCCATAACCCATAATCAACGGCATAGGAGAGCATCGCGAGGGGGTGCCAGTTCGAAAGCACCACGCGCGTGAAGGCGGGTCCGGCGCTGAGCGTGCGAATAAAAGGGTTTTCGACGACGTAGTCCGTATCGTCCCAGCCGAGGAAACCGTTGCGCAACGCTCCGAGAAAGACGATCACCGAGACCGAAGCCGCGATGATCGCGAATATATGTAAGCGAGTCCTATTTACTCTACTGGACGGCATTTCAAGAATCATTATAAGCCGGAAAAGGGCCGATACTCAAAATAAATTCGCGCAGAGGGGAGCGCGGCTTAAAGACCCCGTTGCGCACATTTATCGCCTTTCATCCTCTCAAAAGCGGGAAATCCGATAAAAAGGGGTGGCTTGCCATTCAATCATTGCCTTTACCATCGTGGAGGGCGTCATGAGGACTGAAAGGCGGGATACCGCACCCCGGACGGTCTATGTGGAATCCGGCGGACGGGACTGAAAAAAACGGGAGTTCGATTACATCAGATCAAAAGCGGCCTTTACGACCCGATAATCGGTTCGTACTCGTTCCTTATGTCTGTAATATCAAAAGAGCTTACCGTAAAATGATGCGCCGATGGAAGGATTAATGCCCCGCGATTGCGGCTGCAAGCCGCAATCTGATATAATTCTTGACTGAAAAGCCTTAAATGTTAAAATGCTCTCGTCTCGCAGGGTTGCCGGCTGGATTTGGCCGATACCGGGAAAGAGTCGAAAAACATAGGCAAATGGCATAATTCCAACGGCAAAACAACAGTAGGACAAGCATACGCGCCTGTAGCTCAGCTGGATAGAGCGTCTGACTACGAATCAGCAGGTCGGGGGTTCGAATCCCTCCAGGCGCGCCAAGAATTTTTAAAGGGAATGCGGTCTGCATTCCCTTTTTTAATCCGACGTGCCCGGGTTCGGCGCGACTCTCAGGCCTTTATCCCTATGCCGTCCCCTCGGCCATGCGGGGCTTCCTGAGGACTTCTTTCAGAAATTCTCCGGTATAAGACCCCTTCGTCATGCTCACATCTTCGGGCGTTCCGGCGGCTATGACCCTTCCGCCTTCATCTCCCCCCTCCGGACCAAGGTCGATTATGTGGTCGGCGGACTTTATCACGTCGAGGTTATGCTCTATGATGACTATGGTATTGCCCGCATTCCTGAGCCGATTCAAGACTTCGAGGAGCTTATGGATATCCGCGAAGTGAAGACCCGTGGTCGGCTCGTCGAGTATGTAGATGGTCTTTCCCGTAGCCCTCTTTGAAAGCTCCCTTGAAAGCTTTATCCTCTGGGCCTCTCCGCCTGAAAGGGTGGTCGAGGGCTGCCCGAGCTTTATGTAGCCGAGGCCGACTTCAGAGAGGGTCTCCAGCTTCTCCCTTACCTGTGGAACATGCTCGAAGAAGCTCAGGGCCTCGGCCACGGACTGGGAGAGGCACTCGGCGATGTTCTTTCCCTTGAAGCGCACCTCGAGCGTGTCCCTGTTGTACCGCGCCCCCTTGCAGACGTCGCAGGTTACATAGACGTCCGGAAGGAAATGCATCTCGATCTTGACGAGACCGTCCCCCTTGCACGCCTCGCACCTGCCGCCCTTCACGTTGAAGCTGAACCTCCCGGGGCCGTAGCCGCGCAGCCTGGCTTCCGGGAGCGTCGAGAATAGCTCCCTTATCGGCGTAAACAGCCCGGTGTAGGTTGCCGGATTCGACCTTGGCGTTCTGCCTATGGGCGACTGGTCTATGTCTATCACCTTGTCGAAGAACTCGAGGCCGGATATCGACGAGACCTCTCCTCCCCTCGCCTTCGAGTCATAAAGCCTTTTGGCGAGATTCCTGTAAAGCGTATCGACGACGAGCGTGCTCTTTCCGGAGCCGGACACCCCGGTCACGCAGGTAATGAGGCCGACCGGGAACTTGACGTTTACGTCCTTGAGGTTGTTCGCCCTCGCGCCTTTCAAGACAAGGTTCCTGCCGTCGGCCTTTTTTCTCTCGATCGGCACCGGGATTTCAAGGTCGCCCGAAAGGTACCTGCCGGTAAGCGACCTCCTGCTTGCGGCTATCTCCGCGTGCGTGCCCTTTGCCACGACCTCGCCGCCATGCTCTCCCGCCCCCGGCCCCATGTCGACGATGTAATCCGCTTCCCTCATCGTCTCCTCGTCGTGCTCGACGACGATGACCGAGTTGCCCATGTCGCGGAGCCTGCAAAGCGCCGCGAGGAGCCTTCTATTGTCTCTCTGATGCAGCCCTATGGACGGCTCGTCGAGTATGTAGAGGACTCCGACGAGGCTCGACCCTATCTGCGTGGCAAGCCTTATCCTCTGCCCCTCGCCTCCCGAAAGCGTGCCCGCCGCGCGGTCGAGCGAGATGTAGTCGAGCCCCACGTTCACGAGGAAATGCAACCGCTCGCCCACCTCTTTAAGTATCCTCCTCGCTATTACCTCCTCGGATTCCGTCAGCTTCAATTTCCTGAAGAACGCGAGCGCATCCTTTATGGACATCCCGGCCACGTCACGGATGGACCTGCCGTCGACCTTTATGAAAAGGGCCTCTTTCTTGAGCCTCGACCCGTTGCAGGCCGGGCAGGGGAGGGAGTTCATGTACTCCGAAAGCGAGTCCCTCACATCCTCGGAGTCCGTCTCCCTGTAACGTCTTTCGAGGTAGTTGAGCGCGCCCTCGAAAGGCTCGGTATAGACGTACCTGCTCTTGCGGCTCTCGTAGAGGAATTCGATCTCCTCGTCCCCGGAGCCATGGAGGATTATCTCGCGTATCTTCGCCGGGAGTCTTTTAAAGGGCGTGTGGACGCTGAACCCGTAATGTTTGGCGAGGCCCGCGAGAATCTGGAGGTACCAGTAGTTGGCCTTTTTGCCGCCTGCCGCGCTCCACGGCGCGATAGCCCCGGCCGCGAGCGAAAGCTCCGCGTCGGGCACCACGAGGTCAGGGTCGAAGTAGAACTTTTCTCCAAGGCCCTTGCACTCCTCGCACGCGCCGGCCGGGCTGTTGAAGGAAAAAGTCGCCGGGGTGATCTCCGGGTAGCTTATGCCGCATACCGCGCAGGAAAGCTTCTCGTTGAAGAGCATGTCTTTGCCGCCCGCGACCTCGACCTTCACGAGCCCGCCGGAGAGGCGCGCCGCTACTTCAAGGGAGTCCGAAAGCCTCGCAAGCATCCCTTCCTTCACGACGACGCGGTCCACGACGACGTCGACGTCGTGTTTTTTTCTCCTGTCCAGGCTTACGACCTCTTCGAGGTCCTTCATCTCGCCGTCTATCTTCACCTTCGTGTAGCCTTCCTTGCGCAGACCATCGAGCTCTTTCCTGTACTCGCCCTTTCTGCCGCGCACGATCGGCGAAAGAAGGGTGATCCTGGCGCCCCGGGGAAGCTCGACGATCCTGTCGGCCATCTGCTGGATGGTCTGGGAGGCTATCAGCCGCCCGCAATTATAGCAGTGCGGCCTGCCGACCCTGGCGAAGAGGAGCCTGAGGTAATCATACACCTCGGTCACGGTCCCGACCGTGGAGCGTGGGTTCTTCGAAGTGGTCTTCTGCTCGATGGAGATGGCCGGCGAGAGCCCCTCTATCGATTCCACGTCAGGCTTGTCCATCTGCTCGAGAAACTGCCGGGCGTAGGCGGAGAGGCTTTCGACGTACCTCCTCTGCCCCTCGGCGTAAAGCGTATCGAAGGCAAGGGATGATTTGCCGGAGCCGGACACCCCGGTAATGACTACCAGCCTGTCCCTCGGTATCTCGATGTCTATGGATTTGAGGTTGGGCTCCCTCGCGCCTCTTATGATTATCCTGTCCATGTTCATGAATGGGCGGGAGATTGAAAAGGCCCGCCGATGATCCGTTTACGCCCTCTTACTGCCCCTGACCATCTCCGCGGCCATCACGATAG
>JAKAIQ010000180.1 GCA_021825035.1 Deltaproteobacteria bacterium
TGGTCAACGTGCCCGATCGTCCCAACGTTAATGTGCGGCTTCCCACGCTCAAATTTGGCCTTGCTCATAATCACCCTCCAGTGAAGTGTCGTTATTGATCGGCAGTCCGTCTTTGATGATCTATTCCGCTCTCAATAAGCCGGCATCTTTCATACCCGGCCTATTCCAGCCGGCCCTTGATACATGGAGCCCATGAGCGGGATTGAACCGCTGACCTCTTCCTTACCAAGGAAGTGCTCTGCCAACTGAGCTACATGGGCGTCAACCCGCCAAACGGCCGGGACTGATAGATCTTGGAGCGGGTGATGGGAATCGAACCCACGCATCCAGCTTGGAAGGCTGGAGTTCTACCATTGAACTACACCCGCTTAAATCCGGCCTTGTCAACCCTGGAGCGAAATGTTTCACAAGCACCGGCCATGCGTCCTGTTTCCGGCGTTTACCGCGCAAATAGCTGGTGACGGGACTGCCTTTAACAACCGGCAAACTCTTGCCGTCCGCCGCCAGAGGCCTCCCAAACCGGGCGCTCATGGTGGAGAGGGGAGGATTCGAACCTCCGAAGGCTGAGCCAGCAGATTTACAGTCTGCCCCCTTTGGCCGCTCGGGAACCTCTCCATATCAATATTTTTTTTGATGCCGCCGCTTGAAAATCAAAAAAACGATCAATGTGCCGGACAAATTCAAAGCATCAGAAAGTTTCCAGGAAGTAGCGGGTAATATGAATCGTTCGTGCCGGTACTATTCTTATTTCAGAACCGCTTATTTCGATATAGAAACAATCGGCAAAAACGTCTGCAAGATAATTTACTGGAGCTGGCGATGGGACTCGAACCCGCAACCTGCTGATTACAAATCAGCTGCTCTGCCATTGAGCTACGCCAGCGAAAAACCTGAAAATTTATCCAAAATAAAAAACGGCAAACTCCTCCGTTCCTTTAACGGAAGAAACTGAATTAAAATATATAAAACATAATCAGGCGCTTTGTCAAGGTTTTTTTACATGCTTTTGCCAACGGCACACCGCAAGGAGCGCGCGCCTTTGCATGCGCGCAACATGGAATCGACCTTGATTAAACGGCTACCGCATCATGCGCGGAGCTTTTAAAGCGTTGCACGATTACGGCAATCGTCGCCAGGCTAAGCAGTCCCTGATTTAACGCCGCTCAATTGCTGAAGATATCCCTCGATAAAGACATCCAGGCCGCCGTCAAGGACGGCATCGACGTTCCCGACCTCTATACCGGTCCTGTGATCCTTGGCGAGTCGGTAAGGCTGAAGGACATAAGACCTTATCTGGCTGCCCCAGGCGATTTCTCTCTTTTCCTTATGATACTCCTGCATTTTTTCTTCCTGTTCCTTCTGCTTCAGCTCATAGAGCCGCGCGCGCAGGAGCTTCATCGCAACGGCCCTGTTCTTGTGCTGACTCCTTTCGTTCTGGCACTGTACCACTATGCCTGTCGGGATATGCGTTATCCGTACGGCCGAGTCGGTCTTGTTCACATGCTGGCCTCCGGCGCCGCTCGAGCGGTACGTGTCTACGCGCAAATCAGCGTCGCTTATTTCAACCTCTATATCGTCCTCGATCTCCGGATAGACGAAGACCGAGGCAAACGATGTGTGCCTTCTTTTATTCGCATCGAACGGAGATATCCTGACGAGCCTGTGCACCCCGGACTCGGCCTTGAGATAGCCATAGGCAAACTCCCCTGCCACAGTTAGAGTTACGCTTTTTACCCCGGCCTCGTCCCCCGGCTGGTAATCTACCACTTCCACCGTGCAATGATGGCCTTCGGCCCATCGCAGATACATCCTTAGAAGCATGGAAGCCCAGTCCTGAGCTTCGGTCCCTCCCGCACCCGGGTGAATGGAAACTATGGCGTTAAGCCGGTCGTTTTCACCGGAGAACATGCGCTGGACTTCGGCATTTCTTATGGACGCAACAGCCTCATCCAATTTATCCTGCGCCTCTTTTGCCGACGCCGGGTCACGGGCCTCCTCCGCAAGCTCAAGAAGTATCTCGCATTCTTCGAGGAGCCCCCTTATCTTCTCTACGGCAGACATCCCGGCGACAATCCGGGCTTTTCTTTTAAGGAGTTTCTGAGCCTCGGCATGATCCGCCCACAGGGCCGGATCGTTGGAGCGGGCCTCAAGTTCCTTAAGCTCTTTTTGAAGTGAGTCCTGGTCAAAGAAAGCTCCTTAGTTCCTCGAACTTGGCCTTCGTTCCCTTCAGCTCTTCCTTTATCTCCTCAAACATCATCTCCTCCGCAGAGTTCCTGGAATAAGCATGCCGCTTACTATTATACAGCAATAAGCAAAGACGTCACCGTATTTCGAATAGAATGTAATCGGGCCCTGCCGTAACTTGATATTGTCTACAATGCCGGCCCTTACGAAGAGCGCCGTCTTCTCCCTTACCCTTCCAACCGGGTCCACCACGGCGCTTATGCCGGTATTGGCGGCCCGGAGGAGAAAAACCTTGTTCTCGACCGCCCGCATGGCAGCCATCTCGAAGTGCTGATACGGCGCCGAGGTCCTGCCGAACCACGCGTCGTTCGTTATATTCGCCAGCACAGTTGCGCCAGCTCTCACCTCGTCCCCGGCTATATCCGGGAATATCGATTCGAAGCAGATAAGCGCGCCGACCTTGCCCCCGTTAAACCTCATGGGCTCCGGATCACGGCCGCTCGAGAACTCCCCAACCCCCACGGTAAGCTTCTTTATGAAAGGAAAAAACCTTTTCAGAGGCACGTATTCGCCGTAAGGCACAAGGCGCATCTTATCATACCTGCCTGTTATGTCCCCGGTCGGGTCAAGGAGATAGGCGCTATTGAAATAGCTTACCGCTCCGGATTCCGCATTATAGTTATAAGACGGACTGCCGGTCAATATATAAATGTCCGCCTTTTTGGCAATATCCCTGACAGTGGCGCCGCGATCCTGGTCTTCGCCAAGGTAAAACGGCACAGCGGTCTCGGGCCAAACAATAAATCTTGCGCCCTCCCCACTTTCTTTATCGCTCAAATCCCCATAGATCCGGATAGTATCTCTCTCAAACGAGGGGTTCCACTTGAGCGACTGGTCTATCGATCCCTGAGCTATCCCGACTCTCAGATCCTTCCACTTTTTCTCATCAAGGTCGACTTCTTTTATCCTTACAACGCCATATGCGACAACCACAACAAGGGCAACGGCGGCTATCATAGCTTCTTTGAATGGCAGCTTTCCTTTTTTTCCATGAATTGCCCTGATAAGTTCGTATCCTGCCGCGTTTACCATTAACACTAAAAAAGAGACCCCCCAGACGCCTGTGATATCAGATACCTGTATGACGGGGAGATATGGCATCTGTGAATACCCGATAAGTATCCAGGGAAAACCGAAATAAGTTATATAGCCTCTCAGGTATTCGACCGTTACCCAGAGAGAGGGAATGAGAATCATCCTGATGGCAGGCCTCTCGTACCTGAACGCCATCGTCGAAAAAAGTCCGAAAAGTCCCGTATAGATCCCGAGAGTGGCCACTAAAAGAAGCATGAGAAGAATGCTGGTCGATAAGGGTATCCCGCCGTAGTTTGACATGGAATTGACCACCCAATATACGGTCCCGAGAAAGAAAAAAAAGCCGAAGACAAGGCCCAGGAAAAACCCTTTTCTCCTTCCGGCTCCGTCAAGGGCATACATGAAGGGCATGAGCGCGCCCCAGGCGAGGAATCCGATGTTGAACGGGGGGAATGCCAGTACGAGAATGATGGCGGACATTACGGCGAACGAGACTCTTTTCATCGCTTAAGCCAAATAAAAAATACCTGGAAGATAAGGAGCGTCAGCCCGAGGCCGAGCAGTCCTCCAAGAAAAACCTCCATTTTCGTGTGTATACCGGCCGCCAGCCTTGAGTGGCTCACCATGATGGCGAGGACGAACGCAAGAAGCGCTACCATCGGGTCCATTGTCATGAGGGCTATGGCGGTAAAGAGAGAAAAGGCTACGGCGGCATGGCCGCTCGGCATGCCTCCGTGAAGGGGCGCGCCTTTCTTGGTTGCAGACTTGAGGACAACGACCGAGATAAGCACCAGCAGGAGCGCAACGACCGCGATATGCCCGGCGAACATCTTTGCCTCTCTGAGCGTCACGCCCATATTATCATATACATACTTCGTAAATATCATGTAAAGGACTATACATACGCCTATAGCGGAAATAAGTACAGCTCCCGCGGAGACGTCCTTGGCGTTCTTGGCGATTATGTGATGCCTGTCCTCGATGAGGTTGACCGCCTCTTCTATGGCGGTGTTGAGCATCTCGGCGAAAAGGAGCACAATGATGGATATCGAAAACAGCACAAACTCCACCATCGGCAACTTAAGAAACAGACTCAGGAAAAGGGCCGCGGCCGCGATCGCGTAATGGTATCTTATATGCCTCTGCGTTTTAAAGGCATAGATTACGCCTTCGATCGCGCAGTTGAGGCTTTCAAACCACGTGCGGGGTTTCAGGACTTCCCGATGATTTTCCGGATCATGCTTCTTATAAGCCTTCATCACCCGAGGCAGCCTTCACTGCGTAACACCTTAAGAAGCTCATCTTCTTT
>JAKAIQ010000181.1 GCA_021825035.1 Deltaproteobacteria bacterium
CGAAGGTTGAAGCTCAGCCCCTGAAAGCGCGGGGAAGCTTCCAGGGAGAAAGATCAGAGTAAGCTTTGCCATGCATTTTCATTAAAGGAGATATTTGGATTGATGAACAGCACAACATTAACGGTTCTTTTCGCTTCAGGCGCCGCGGTGGTCGGCATTCTTTACGCGGCGTATCTCGCCTTCTGGGTCCAAAGCCTCGATAGCGGCAATGAGGAAATGAAAAAGATACAGGCCGCCATTCACGAAGGGGCGCACGCATACATGGCCAGGCAGTACAAGACGGTGGCAGGAGTGGCGATAGTCATCTTCGCCATCTTATGGGGCGCCGGCATATGGTCCGATCATTTCGGGTTGCTGACGGCTGCCGGGTTTCTTGTCGGGGGTGTCGCATCCGCTATCTCCGGCTATGTAGGAATGATGGTGGCGGTAAGGGCAAACGCAAAAACGGCCCAGGCGGCTCACGGCGGGCTGAATTCCGCCCTTCGGGTGGCTTTTCGAGGCGGCGCCGTGACAGGGCTTCTGCTCATCAGCCTCGGCCTGCTCGCAGTGACAGGCTTTTACGCTGTTGCCGTTAGATATGCGGGCGACGCGAAAGCCGTCTCTTCGCTTCTTTCGCTCGGTCTCGGAGGGAGTCTTATCTCGCTTTTCGCCAGGGTGGGTGGAGGGATATACACGAAGGCCGCCGACGTCGGCGCCGACCTGGTCGGGAAAGTAGAAGCCGGAATCCCTGAAGACGATCCGCGCAATGCCGCCGTGATAGCCGACAACGTCGGAGACAACGTCGGAGACTGCGCCGGCATGGCCGCGGACCTCTTCGAGACATACGCCGTTACGACCGTTGCCACCATGGCACTCGCCCACATACTGCAGCCGGAGTCCAGGAACGCCATGCTGTTTCCTCTGGTGCTCGGCGGAGCTGCCATACTCATGACCATAATAGGCAGCTGGTTCGTGAGGCTCGGATCGGGCGGAGGAATCATGGCCGCCCTTTACAAAGGTTTCGTCGCGACAGGCGTGCTTTCGGCGATAGCTTTCTATCCTGCAACGTACTATATCATGAACAACGTCGGCGGAGTGCCGGCGTTCAACTATTATATAGCCGCCCTCATAGGGCTTCTTGTGACCCTATGCCTCGTGGTTATTACCGATTATTACACCGCGAAGCACTTCCGGCCTGTGCAGGAGATTGCCGAAGCGTCCCTTTCCGGGCATGCAACGAACATAATATCCGGACTCGCGGTAGCCAATCAGGCGACCGCCTTGCCGGTTGTCGTCATTGGGGCGGCTATCCTCGGAAGTTACTCCATGGCCGGGCTCCTGGGCGTCGCCATAGCTGCAGAGGCGATGCTTACGATGTCGGGCATAGTCGTGGCCATAGATTCCTTCGGGCCGATCACGGACAACGCCGGCGGCATCGCGGAGATGGCCAAGATGGGCAAGGAGGTGCGCAACGTTACCGACCCGCTTGACGCCGTAGGCAACACCACGAAGGCCGTGACAAAAGGCTATGCGATAGGCTCCGCCGGCCTTGCGGCGATAGTCCTTTTTTCGGAATATACCCGGTCGGTGTCAAGGGCCGGAGAGTCGATGAATTTCAATATCTCCGAGCCGCTCGTGCTCGTCGGACTCTTTATAGGCGGCATGCTTCCCTTCCTGTTCTCCTCGTTCCTGCTCAAGGCCGTTGGACAGGCGGCAGGCTCGATAGTCGAGGAGGTAAGAAGACAGTTCAGGGAGATAAAAGGGCTAATGGAAGGAACGGCCAAGCCTGAATACGGGAGGTGCGTCGATATAGTCACCACCGCGGCGATCCGCAAGATGGTGCTTCCTTCCATCATACCCGTGCTCGCGCCGATAATCGTCGGGCTTATACTCGGCCCGAAGGCCCTCGGGGGCATGCTCGTCGGCAGCATAGTAACCGGGCTCTTCGTCGCAATATCCATGACCTCCGGCGGCGCGGCGTGGGACAACTCAAAGAAGTATATCGAAGAGGGACATTACGGCGGCAAGCATTCGCCGGCGCATCAGGCGGCGGTAACCGGCGATACTGTCGGTGACCCGTTCAAGGATACGGCAGGCCCGGCTATTAACCCGATGATAAAGGTCATAAACCTGGTCGCCGTTCTTTTCGGTGTGCTCATGTTCTCGTAAAAAACCGATTAAAAAAGGAGGCGCGTCATGGGTAAGCTTGATGGCAAGACCGCGGTGATAACCGGGGGAACGACTGGCATAGGCCTTGCGACCGCAAGACTATTCCTTTCGGAAGGCGCCACGCTCGCCGTCACCGGACGGCATGACGATACGCTGAAAGAAGCGCGAAAATCCCTGGGTAAGGCGGCCCTGGTCATAAAGTCCGACGCCGGAAGTCTCGATGACATCGGCAGGCTCGTTGCCGATGTGACAGCGCAGTTCAAATCCGTCGACATACTCTTTATCAATGCCGGAATAGGGAAGTTTGCCCCCATCGAGGCGGTTGACGAGGCGCTCTATGACGAGGTGATGAGCGTCAACCTTAAAGGGCCTTTCTTCACCATGCAGAAGATGCTTCCCGTAATGAACGACGGCGGTTCGATAATACTGAACGCCTCGGCATTGGCAAGCACTGGCATGGCAACCGCCTCCGTCTACTCGGCGACAAAGGCGGGTCTCCGCTCATTTTCGCGGACAATCGCGGCAGAGACAGCGCCGCGGCGCATCCGCGTGAACACCATAAGCCCGGGCCCGATATCAACGCCCATATACAACAAGATGGGGCTTCCCAAGGAGGCCCTCGACCAAATGGCGAAAGGCATCGCCGAGGGAGTCCCGCTGAAGAGATTCGGCAGTCCTGAAGAGGTCGCTAAAGCGGTTCTTTTCCTCGCCTCTGACGATTCTACTTACACTACCGGCTCCGAAATATTCGTTGACGGCGGGTTCGGGCAGATTTAATCTCCCGGATCCGCTCATCGGAGTTGCGGCTGGCAGGATCAAAACCTTTCTATCGATAATCCACAGCGGTCATGCCTTTCGAAAGTTAGCGTTCTTCCGGCTCATCCTGACACCGGCTTCTTCCTGAAATCTTGCTTTTCTTAAACTTGTTATCGGCCGTAGCTTATAATCAGAAATCAACGTCTTTTCCGCGCAGCTTTACTGTTGACCCAGAGACCTCTGGCAGGGTATAACAAAACTTGCTAAGGGGAAGACTGCATGGGTGACTCTTAGTGGTTCATAAGCGGAGAGAATAAATTGAAGCTTAAAGTATTTATCAGCTATGCTCGTGAAGATAGTGAAAAAGCGCTTTACTATTACGATCTTTTTGTAAAAGAGGGTGTATCGCCATGGATCGATGCTAGGCATCTACTCCCCGGTCAGAATTGGGAAGCTGAGATAGATCGCGCGTTCAATGATGCCAATGTCGTTGTCCTCCTTTTAAGTAAGCACAGCGTGACGAAGCGTGGATTTGTGCAGCGTGAGGCTAATGATGCGATTGAACGCTTGCGCTACAAACAGCCGACAGACATATACGTCATTCCTTTGCTTCTTGAACAGTGCGATGTGCCCAGTTATATATCTGGAAGACTTCAGTATCTTGATTTAAATATGGAAGGTGCATGGGATCAGGTTAGGGCTTCTCTTCACATTGCCTCAGAGCAGCAATCGATACAAATTGAGCGGGGCATTATTTCAGGTCCTTTCAATGTGTTCACTGAAAGAATTCAAGAACGTTGGGATGGGCTTCCCGGATACGAAATCGACATTGAGTATCCTCGATTTGAATCGGCATTACTGCCACCAATCGCTAGGGAATTAAGCGCCCTTTTTTTGGGGCGTGCATTTCAAACCCTGATCTCTAATCGACAAAAACCATGGGACCAGTCTCCGGATCTCTTTAAAGATCGACTTTCGAGCTTTGCTGCAACTAACGGTCGGTGGGATAGTTATGGTATTGTCCATGCTACGGACCATTTACTCAGTCTTACATACCAAGTTGGGTGGTATGGGGCTGGAGCCGCGCATCCCAATTCCTACTTTGAAACCTATAACTTTATTTATTTCGATAGGTCGTACGAACTTGAACTGGAAGATTTCTTTGTGAAGCCGGCGGCTGCAATAAAGCGTATTAGCGCAGCTTGCATTATTGAGTTGTCAAAGGAGTTCTGGCGACGAACTGGGGAAAAGCCAAATGAAGATCAATTGAGTTGGTTTCGTAGGGGCGCAGGCGAAGATCATGAGAACTTTTCTGCCTTCACTGTCAGTGAAGATCACTTTACTTTTTTGTTTCCGCCATACCAAGTAAGCAACTACGCAATGGGACGATGGAGTGTTGATGTCTCGTTCTATGATTTGATGGATTTGCTAAGACCAGATGGACCCCATACTCAAGCATCCATAAAAAAACTGCAATGAAATTATGTCATATCTAAGGCAACGTGGTAATGTCCGTAAGCTTCCCTGTCAAGTAGACAGTTTTAAAGTAGAGTTTCCGGCGTTGTTTTGACGGTATGGGCTTACCCCGTTTTATGGACACACCGAAGAGTTAATGTTATAAGACTAAAACTCGGAGGTGTAGGATGGAAGGGACAAGGAAGCACCGTAAGTTTG
>JAKAIQ010000182.1 GCA_021825035.1 Deltaproteobacteria bacterium
GCTTTACAGGGGCGCCCACATCCTGAGCAATCCGGCGGAGCTGGTGAAAGGCGTGCCCTTCTCCGCCTCTTTATTGCTCATACTCGGCACTCACGAGCTGGGGCATTTCATAGCTTCGCGCAGGCACGGCGTTTCAACCACGCTGCCCATATTCATACCCGGCCCCCCGATCCCTCCGATGATAGGCACGTTCGGGGCCGTCATAAGAATAAAGTCCCGGATAACGACAAAAAAGGCACTTGTCGACATCGGCGCGGCAGGCCCTCTTTCCGGCTTTATTGTGGCCGTATTCGTCATGGCAATAGGGCTCCGGATCTCGACCGTCGTTCCGAAAAGCTCGCTTGTTGGAAGCCTTGGCCTCGGCTCTTCTCTCATTTTTCAGCTCCTCACTCACCTCATGGTCGGCCCTCTCGGACATGGTAAAGACATATTTCTCAATCCTGTCGCTTTCGCCGGATGGATCGGGATGTTCGTAACCGCCATGAACCTGCTGCCGATAGGCCAGCTTGACGGAGGCCATCTCGTATACGCCCTTATCGGGCGCAGGCACCGGAAGTTCTCCATGGCCATGGTGGCCGTGCTCCTCCTTCTCGGCGTTTTCAAATGGCCGGGCTGGTTTGTATGGGCGGCTTTAATCATGATAATAGGCATCTGGCACCCGCCAGTGGAAAACCAGGAAGAGCCGCTGGGCCTGACGAGAAAGGTCATAAGCGCATTCACCATACTTGTATTTATATTGACTTTCATGCCGACGCCGTTTTATATTGTATGACATGAAAATTTTCGATGACGCGGAACTGAAGAAATTCGACGGGAGTAATCCGTCAAACCCCATATACGTAGCCTATAAAGGCAAGGTTTACGATGTCACTACAAGCCCTCTTTTCATAGACGGCATGCACTTTGAGCATTACGCTGGTTGCGACCTTACGGATTACATGGCGGATGCCCCGCATGACGAAGAGGTGATGGGCGAGCTTGCGGTCATTGGGGAATACAAGAAGTAAACTTTTTTCACCCCCCTCTTCAATCCTCTTGTGATGGAATTCCGTGATAAATGCCCGATAATGATTCCATGCACCCTCTGGAGCTTGTTATTTTAGGTTGCGGCACTTCCTCCGGCGTGCCCGTCATCGGCTGCCATTGCCGCGTATGCGTTTCGTCCGACCCGAGGAACAAGCGCACGAGGTCATCCGTCCTTATACGTACAAACGGCAGGAACATTCTAATCGACACGTCAACCGACTTGAGGATACAGTCTCTTACGAACGGCGTGGAAAGAATAGACGGGGTGCTTTTCACCCACCCCCACGCCGACCACATCCACGGCATCGACGAATTGAGGGCATTTAACCACGTCCAGGGAGCGGCGATACCGTGTTTCGGAAGCGATTACACGATAAAAAGAATACGCATCATGTTCGACTACATATTCAACGATAACGCAGGCAATGGATGGAAGCCGAACCTCACCACCAACGTAGTCGACTCCCCTTTCGAGCTTTTCAAGTTGCATGTCATGCCGGTAGAGATATCCCACGGTAGCGCCTCGATATTCGGTTACCGGATAAATGACGTCGCTTACATAACCGACTGCAGCATGATCCCCGAAAGATCGTTCGCGGATCTCAAAGGGGTCAAGATACTCATACTCGGAGCCCTGCGATTCAAGCCCCATCCCACTCACTTTTCAGTCCAGCAGGCCCTCGATGCCTCGGCAAGAATTAGCCCCGAAAGGACGATACTGACCCATCTCAGCCACAGCCTCGATTACACAAGAGATAATCCGTCTCTTCCGGCCGGAATAGAATTTGCGTACGACGGGATGAGAATCGAAGCGTAACGATGAAGGCCGCCTGTAGAAAACCGGTTTTCCTGCTTTTGTTGCTTGCGCTCGGCCTTATCATCTATTCAAACGCTCTCACCGGCCCTCTTGTCTTTGACGACCACGGCACCATAGAAAGCCAGCGTACAATCGCCCTCAGGGGCTTCCGCCACTTTTCGGGGACAAGATATCTTACGGACCTGACCTTCGCCCTGAATTATGCCACCGGAGGATTCAATACGACCGGCTATCATCTGGTCAATATCATTATCCACATTTCAAATGCTTTTTTCGTCTATCTCCTCGTATTACTCGCGTTCAAAACGCCGGCTTTGCGTGATCGGAAAGCCGACGGGAACTTCATCGCGGCAACTTCTTCGCTCCTTTTCCTCACGCACCCTATCCAGACCGAGGCCGTGACATACATAAGCCAGAGATATGCCTCTCTGGCGGCTTTTTTATATATCCTTTCAATCATGCTTTATCTGAAGGCGAGGCTTGCCCTCGACGCGAAAGAGCCGACCGCAAAGGGGTGGGCCCTTTACGCAGGATGCGTAATTGCAACTGCCGCGGCACAGATCACAAAGGAGATATGTTTCACCCTTCCGGTAATTATCGCCCTCTTCGAGTTCACCTTTTTCGATAACTCGAAAGGGCTATTGAGGAGGCTGCTTTATCTGGCCCCGCTTATGCTTGACCTGTCCATTATCCCGGCCATCCTGTACAGCGTGAAGGCATCGCCGCCGGCCGCGAGCGGCATTACCAAAACAGTGGCGGCGCTCATGAGAGAGGATCTTTCGATCCTTCCGCGCCATGATTACCTGATGACGCAATTCCGGGTCATGATGACTTATCTGAGGCTTCTTTTCTTCCCCATCGGGCAGAATGCCGATTATGATTATCCCGTCTTCCATACGTTCGCGGCCCCACAGGTGCTGATGTCTTTCGCCGCTCTTGCGGTCATCTTCGCGGCAACCGTGTTCCTGTACGTAAGATCGCTAAAAGGCGACCGCCCTTACGGCCTGCTAATCTCCATCGGGGTTATCTGGTTCTTCGTGACCATCTCTGTCGAATCTTCGATAATCCCCATCTCGGACGTCATCTTCGAGCACAGGCTTTATCTGCCGAGCGTGGGAATAATCCTGTCCTTCTCAACGCTCCTTGCCCTCGTCTCGCAAAGGCTCAACTTAAGACCAGCCGGGATCGTGCTTGTGGGCGCCATCGTCGCAATGAATTCAGCCGCCACTTTTAAAAGAAATGCCGTCTGGGGCAGCGAGATAGCGTTCTGGGAGGACGTTATGAAGAAGTCGCCAAACAAGGCCAGAGGCTACAGCAACGAAGGCTATGCCCTTATAAAGAAAGGAGACCGGCAAGAGGCAATCGCTTATTTCGGGAAGGCGGTGCGGTTAAGACCCAATTTCTGGCTGACTAACTACAATATGGGAAATGCGCTCTTGCAAGCCGGCAGGCCGGATGAATCTCTAATGTTTTTATATAAGTCGATAAAGCTCAAGCCTGACTATGCCGATGCCTACGCGAACCTCGGTTACGCCCTCGTCGAACTAAAAAGGCCGGAAGGGGCGATAAAATATCTCGCGGAATACGCAAGGCTCAGGGCCGGCTCTGCCGACGCGTACAACAACCTCGGCAACGCGCTCCTGCTTGCAGGCAAGACCTCCGAAGCGATATCCGCCTACCGCCAGGCGCTCGCGCTGTCTCCCAACGACATTGATGCGAGAACGAACCTCGAAAACGCTTCAAAGCTCATGGGAGGTCGTTAGCCGAGGAAGTTCTTTATGATCCGGACACCTGCGTACCAGCCTATCGCGGAGCCTATCATGCTCACTATAAAGGCCGTGGTAAAACCCACTTCCGCGCCGAGCGTCCATCCGAGCCATCCTCCTATCGTTGCCCCGACAAATGCCGCCAATCTAATCATAGCGCACCTTTTCCGGAAGGCATCGACACATGGAGCCGGACAATATCACTTGAGACTACGGCCTCAAATCCGGGAATTCATAGCCGCATATGGGGCAATGAGCGGCATTGAGCCGGACGCTTGCGCGGCAGTACCCGCACTTTTTCCTGTTTTCGATGAACGTTATGTAAAGCGCATGCGGCAGGGCGACGGGGAAAAGTAGCGTTCCGTATATCCACCATTTCACGTAATCCCGGCCGTTATACTTCGCAAGGAGGGCCGGTATTATGCCGAGTATCACAAATGCCGCAGCTATCGCCAGCGTCTCTAAATTCACAAACTCACCTCACAAGCGCTTCTTTCAGGAGCGCTGAATAAGACAGGGGGGCCGCTTTTCGTAATCGGTTCGGTTCCGGCACACATGAACAGGATACCATAAAACTTTTTCGAAGAAAAGGGTTGAGCCCGGCGTTCAAGCGTGGAGCCTTGTCCCGCCCTCGCCCCTCATAGCGGATTCTATGGTCTCCGGCGAGGTTATAATGACCTCTTTACCTCCGCATTCAATAAACTCTATCGCCGCTTCTATCTTCGGCCCCATGCTCCCGGGTGGAAACTCGCCGGCCTCCAGGTAGCGTCATGCGTCCCGGACGTTCATCTTCTTCAATCCCCTCCGGCCCGACTTTCCGAAGTCGAGATATACCATGTCTATCTGCGTGAGGTTTATGAACCTTTCAGCCCCCGTCTCCCTGGCAAGAAGGCTTGTGGCCAGGTGCTTGTCT
>JAKAIQ010000183.1 GCA_021825035.1 Deltaproteobacteria bacterium
TCCCGGAAAGGGAGCGCCGTCAATGAAAAAAAATGGCGGAACGCGGATAAAAAACGGAGGCGGCGGCGAAGGCAAGGACGGCGGCATTCTCAGGGGGCTGGCCGCGCTGACGACCATAGGCGTTACGCTCGTGGCCTCGACGTTCGCAGGGCTTTTGATAGGCATGTATCTCGACAGCAAGTTTTCGACAAGGCCCTGGTTGACGATCATATTTCTCGTACTCGGTGTCATAGCCGGCTTCAGGAACATCTATTACATAGTCAAAAGATATGGCTTCTGAAGGGGCAAAAGCCGCGTGCCAGGGCGGCGCAGGGGGAAGAGGGCTTGAATTCCTGCGCATGGCATGGAGGATCGGACGGTTGAGCCTTGCGGCAGGCTGCGTTGGGGTCGTAATAACGGCCTATCTCAAAAAGTCATTTGCAGGCGGGTTTGCCGCGGGCTACCTCATCGGGTTCGTCAACGTCATCTGGCTCGTCAGCATAGTCGACAGGGGGATGAGGTTGTCCGGGGAGAAGGCAGTCCGGTTCGTGCTCGGCAGGTATTACGCAAGGTTCGCCGCGACCGCCATTATAGTCGTGGCGCTTGCGCTTAAAGAGGTCTTCAGCGTGCTTCCGCTCATAGCGGGGCTCGCGTCTTCTTTCTTCATAACCGTGCTTACGATGATATTCGCGCTCAGAAAGGAGTTTTTCGCCAATGCATGAAAGCATAATCCTGCCGACCCTCGGGCTACACAGCTATACGGCGATGATGATATACATAATAATCGGCCTGACGGCAATAGCCGTCTTCATGTCGAAGAGGTTTACGGTCGTCCCCGGCAAATTCCAGTCGGTTCTCGAGCTCGTGGTGGACCTCTTTACCGGCCTCCTCGACGAGACCGTGGGCCACAAGGGGAGGGCCTATCTGCCCTTCATACTGACCTTCGCCATATACATAGTAGTATCCAACTTCATGGGGCTCGTGCCCGGGCTTCACCCGCCCACGGCAAACCTCAATACGACGTTCGGGCTTTCGATAATAGTCTTCATGGCCACTCACTACGTCGGGGTAAAGGAGCACGGCATGAAGTACTTCAAGCACTTCATGGGCCCGGTCTGGTGGCTCGCGCCGCTCATAATACCCATCGAGATAATAGGCCATCTCGCGAGGCCCGCGTCGCTCGCGTTGAGGCTCTTCGGAAATATGATGGGCCACGAGCAGATAGACTCCGTTCTGCTCATACTCATGCCGGTCGCCTATCCGCTTCTGCTTCTTACTTCGGTGCTCGGCATAATCGTGTTCCTGATACAGGCCTTCATATTCTCCCTCCTTTCGATGATGTACCTCGGAGGCGCCGTCGAGGATTCGCACTGAAAGGCCGTAAAACCCGGAGGCCTTCGCGACGGACGCAGGTTGACGTGTGCGGCGTTTCATGCTATCGTTCAGACTGATTTCTTATTCGGCGGATCGCCTGCGGCAAGCGCGGGCATGACAGGGACGGAAGGGGGACGGAAACCTTCCCTTTTCGCTTTTCACTCCGTGAACCTTACCCCGGCTTTTTGCAGGACGATCGCGCTCCTCGTTTTTCTGGGCGCCGCCCTTGCGGCCCGAACGGCCGACGCCCACGCCTTTCCCGACAGATCGGAGCCGCGCGTCGGCTCGACCGTCGCCGTCTCGCCGCCTGAGGTGAAGATCTGGTTCGACGCGCCTCTTGAGCCCGTATTCTGCTCCATAAAAGTCCTCGACTCTCAGGGAAACCGCGTAGACAGGGGCGACGGCCGTTTAGACGCCTCCGACAATCACCTCCTTCGCGTAAGCCTGCCGCCGCTCCAGCCCGGAAAATACACGGTCTACTGGTCGGTCGTCGCATGGGACGGCCACCGCACCGAAGGAAACTTCTCATTCGAGGTCGGCCGTTGAACATGGGCACGGACATGGGGATGAACACGGGCATGCACATGGGGATGGAGATGTCGCTTGAGCACGTTCTGCTCATGGCCCTCGTCCGCGGCCTGCTTGTCGCCGGGGCGCTGCTATCCATCGGCGCGTCCGGCTTTTACTGTCTTGTATTCGCTCCCGCGCTCTCGTCCATGAAAGGGGCCGCCTCTGGCGTCAAGAGCGCCGGAGAGTCCAGGGCAAGGATGCTCGCGGCCTGGGCCTCCATACTCTTCATGGCGGCAAACGCGGTATCCCTCTTCCATGAGGCTTCCATGATGAGCGGGCTTCCCGTCTTGAAGACCCTTCCTGCCCTGCCGATCGTGCTTCTTCGCACGCATTTTGGAATGGTCTGGCTCCTGAGGACTACCCTTCTCGCGGCCTTGATCATCGCCGTCGCGGTCAGGCTGCCTATGGTTGTCATCCTTTTTCTTTCCGCGTCCGCGGCCTCGACGATAAGCCTCGTGAGCCACGCGGCCGACGCCGGGAACCTGTCCCTTCCGACAGCGGCGGACACGCTCCACGTCCTTATGATCTCGCTC
The DNA here is from genome assembly GCA_021825035.1 of Deltaproteobacteria bacterium. Classification (GTDB taxonomy): domain Bacteria; phylum Desulfobacterota; class GWC2-55-46; order GWC2-55-46; family GWC2-55-46; genus JAKAIQ01. The sequence goes on from JAKAIQ010000183.1 coordinate 2,457, forward strand.
TGGCTCGGCGGCCTCACGACGATGTGCGCCGTTGCCGGCAGGGCCATGCGCGGGTTCGACGGGCTGGAAGCGAGGAAACGATTCCTCTACGAGGTCTTAAGCCGGTTCTCCCACCTTGCCACGGTCTCGGTCGTCGTCGTTCTCGCAACCGGCATATACGCCGCCCACCTGCATCTCCCCGGTTTTCTTGCGATAACCCAGCCCTCGACATACGGGAAGATATTGAGGGCCAAGCACATATTCGCCGTTGCGACGATCGGCGCCGGAGGGGTGAGCCGCTTCTTCGTCCTGCCGGGACTTAAAAAGGCCGGAACCAACGGGAGGCTTTTCAGGGTCTTCTGGGCCGCGTTAGCCTTTGAAATGGCCTTCGCGGCCGCGACGATCGCCTTCGCAGCGGTTCTCTCGCAGGAAATGCCGCCGTTTGTCGGTTAAGGCCAATTAAAACCATGAGGCTGAATTCATGACGGCGACGACGCATCCTAGACTGATTGCCGCGATCCTGCTCCTCATGCTGCTTATTCCCGGCGTATGCGCCGGCCACGGGGTGCTCGGAGAGCGCTTTTTTCCCGAATCAATCGTGGTGGACGACCCCTTCCCCGCCGACGAGATGGACCTCCTTTCGTTTTCCGGCAGAAAAGACAACAAAAACCTCACCGACTCTTTCGGCTCTGAGATATCGAAGCGGCTTACCCCCGATCTCTCGCTCGCGATAGGCGGCGCTTACGACGTGGCGCGCCCGAACGGCGGCTCGCAGACGATGTATGGATTTGAGAACCTCGACCTGGAATTGAAGTATTCGGTCATTCAGATGCCTGAGCACGAATTCATCGCTTCCGCGGGAGTCATCTACGGGATAGGAGGCACCGGGGCGGCCGGGGTCGGAAGCAGCCCCCGCCCCACGGTAATGCCGCAGATGCTGTTCGGCTGGGGCATGGGAGACCTGCCCGATAGCCTTAAATACTTCAAACCCCTCGCGGTGACGGGCCAGCTCGGGGTCGCTTCCACCATCGGAGGAGGCGCGCCAAGCACGCTGAATTACGGCCTTGTCGTCGAATACAGCCTCCTTTACCTTCAATCCTTCGTGAAGGACGTCGGCATACCGTGGCCCATGAGCCGGCTTTTCCCGGTGGCCGAATTCAACGTGGAGACGCCCCTCGGCGGGCCGGGGGCCGCGCGGACGCAGGCGCTCGCGAACCCCGGCATTCTCTGGGCCGGGGAGTTCTATGAAATAGGCGTCGAGGCGGCCATACCGCTTAACGGCGCCACCGGACATTCCGTGGGCGTGCAGGCGCTCGTTCATCTGTTCCTTGACGACATCTTTCCTTTTACGTACGGACGCCCCTTTTTCGGGGCCGGGCCATTGAGGCGGTAAAACTGGCGGGCCGGGCGTTCTTCAGATAGAATACGAAGTTAATCTCTCAGGGGGCGCGCATAGATGGCGGCAACGGAGGATACCGGGAAGGCACGGCCGGGGTTGACCCCGGAGGAGGCGCGAAAAAGGCTTCTTTCAACCGGCCCGAACGTGATTTACAGGGCCTCGAAGCTGAGTTTTTTCCGCACGGCCGCGCACGAAGTCACCGAGCCGATGATACTCCTGCTCTTCGTGGTCGGTTTCTTCTACAGCTTATGGGGCAGGCTTGAAGACGCGATAACGATCTTCACCGTCATAGCCCTGCTCGTCTTCGCCGAAGTCTACAACGAGTTCCGCGCGAAGAAGGCTATCGCCGCGCTCGAAATGATAGCCGCGCCGAAGGCCAGGGTGAGGAGGGGCGGCTCGACGATGGAGACGGATTCGGCGGACGTCGTGCCGGGAGACATACTCATCCTTACGCCGGGCGCGAAAGTGGCCGCGGATTCAAGGGTCGTCAGATCGATAAACATTCAGGCCGATGAGTCGGCCCTCACCGGCGAATCCTTCCCGGTTGATAAATCCGCCGGGGACGAGATCAACGCCGGGACGATAG
>JAKAIQ010000184.1 GCA_021825035.1 Deltaproteobacteria bacterium
TCCAGCTCGAGAATAACGTCCCCTTTGCGAACGAGCTCGTTATCGGCCCCCTTTACCTTCAGAACGGTTCCCGGGACTTTTGATGAAATGGTATAAACGGTTCCGGCAACGAACGCGTCATCGGTGGAGATGTGGGTCTTCAGATACCTCGAGTAAAAGAAGATCGCCACAAGGCCTGCGAGTGCAACTATGGCGAATATGGCTATCGCGGTCTTCTTTCTACGGCTGTTCTTTTGGACCTGCGGACCGTTCACTTTAAAACCCCCTCGTGGAAAAATCATTTATTCGAATTTCAATCTTTCGAAAGTTCGATCTTGCAGCGCACGCGCCTTGCAACGCGATTCCCTGAGGTTCGTAGTTTAAATACCTTTTTCCACAAGTATGGGACCCGAGAGTTTTCGTATAAGAGGGAGCTTCCTTGCGAAAAAGAAGGAACCCGCGATACATGCGGCTCCGCCGAAAATAAGCGTATCAGGGGCGCCGAAATTTTTTGCGGCGTAGCCGGCGAGCAGGCTTCCGAAAGGCGCCGCTCCCATGAAAGACATGGTATAAAAACTCATCACCCTGCCCCTCTTGCTGTCATCGACTATCGTCTGCAGGATTGTGTTGCAAGAAGCAAGATTTATCATCATGCCAAGACCGGCGAACATTATGAAAAACATCGAAAGCCACACGATGCGGGAAACCGCAAAGGCTATTAATCCGCCTCCCATGACAACGGTCGCAATAACAATTACCCTTCCGAGCCCTCGAACGCTCCTCCTTGAAGCGAGATAAATGCTCCCGGCCAGCGCGCCGATCCCGGCGGAAGCCGTTAGAAAACCGAGCGTATGAGCGCCTCCGCTGAGTATGTCCCTGGCGAAGATCGGCAAAAGCACGGCATAAGGCGCGCCCATGAGGCTTATAAGCCCGAGAAGTAAAAGCAGTATGCGTATCGGGGCGAAGCCGAAGGTGTAATTGAAACCATCCTTCAATTCAATAAAGACATGGCGTCGTTCAGCCTGTTGCGCTTCCGACGGCGTTATCTTCATCGCCAGCAGCGCGACAATAACGGCAAGGTAACTCAGGGCGTTAAAAAGGAAGCAGACTCCTTCGCCGGCAACGGCAATAAGAAGCCCCGCTATGGACGGACCTAAAAAACGGGCGGAATTGACTATCGACGAGTTTAAGGCTATGGCATTCCCGAGGTCTTCCCTTCGTTCAACCATCTCGATAAGAAATGCCTGGCGAGCCGGCATATCGAAGGCATTGACCAGTCCTATGAACACCGTAAGTAATATGATATACCAGATATTAATAACGCCTACAAATATTAAAACAGTGAGTATGGCAGCCTGGAGCATCGAAAGCGCCTGGGTAATGACGACCATCCTGTGGCGATTGAGCCTGTCGACGAGCACCCCGGCTACCGGGGCGATAAGAAAGGTCGGTATCTGCCCCGCGAAGCCGACTATGCCGAGAAGCACAGCTGAGTTCGTAAGCCTGTAGACGAGCCAGCTTATCGCCACCTGTTGCATCCACGTGCCGATAAGGGATATCATCTGTCCGGCGAAAAAAAGACGGAAGTTTCTATGCTGGAGGGCTCGGATGATAGTTTTCAGGCCGGCTTCGTTATTTGAATTCATTACCTCGATGCTACCCTTTCATCATTTTTGCTTTTTCATGCCGTCAACATAATACCAGAGGCAAACCTCTTTTTCCATACGCGCACGGATACATGGCAGCGTCAGGAGACTTATGCCGTCATTTCACGATGGTTGAACCGGAAATCTTCCTCACCGGTTAAGACGCCGTGACGTTCATATTGCGGTCAAACCTTAGCCAAACACACATAAGCGATAAGATTTGACCTTGTTTCCTTATTCTTGTTAATATCCTAAGCGACGCCGTACCGGGACGCAAAGCGGCCAGAGACCTCCTTGACAAAAAAATTGCTTTTAAGCGAGCATGAAAAACCCACCCTCGGTCATTATGAGATACTTCTAATGAGCTGGGCAGGCTGGGTTTTCGATTTTTACGACCTGATACTCTATACCTTTCTTCTGATCCCCATAGGCAGGGAACTTCATTTCTCGAACCTGATGCTTTCATATATCCTCGGCGCTTCTCTTGCGGCGACGGCCGCCGGAGGGATCGTATTCGGCATACTTTCAGACCGCATTGGCCGAAAAAGCATACTCCAGTGGACAATAATCACGTACAGCGCCGGGACATTCTTGAGCGGGCTGGCGCCGAATTTTGAGACGCTCCTTGTCTTCAGGGTCATTACCGGCTTCGGCGTTGGAGGAGAATGGGCTACCGGCCAGACCTACATTGCCGAGACCTTCCCTCCCAAAGTCAGAGGCAGATACAGCGCCTTCATGCAGACAGGCGCGCCCATAGGCATAGCCCTCGCATCCGTCATGGGCGGCTTTATTGCCCCGGCAATAGGCTGGAGGGCGTGCTTTATCATCTCAGGGCTTCCGGCTCTCTTCGTGATAGCGATAAGGAGAAGACTTCCTGAATCCGACATGTGGCTGGAAAAACGATCCGCGGGCGCCGGCGAAAGAAATGAATTAAAGGAGTTGCTGACAAAGAAATATAGAGGCCTTTTCATGCAATCGCTCGTTCTCACGATTTTCGACATGTCGGCATACTGGTTCACCTACTCCTGGCTTCCGGGATACCTTCACCAGGAAAGACACTTCTCCATGGTTCAATCCGCAGTGTGGCTGATAGTCACCCAGGCCGGAGGATTCACCGGGTATCTTACATTCGGTTTTTTCGCCGACAGGTTCGGCAGAAGGCCGGCTTATTCGGCATATTCGCTGGCAATGGCCGTTGGGCTTGTCATGATAACCGTATTATGGAGCCTTATAGCGGCGCATCCGCCCGTAATCCTCGGATTCATGTTCCTCGTTGGGTTCGGCACCGGGATGTTCAGCGGGTACGGCCCTCTATTCTCAGAGATATTCCCTACGGAGATAAGAAATGCCGCAATGGGTTCGGCTTTCAACATCGCACGAGGAGCGCAGTTCTTTACCCCCGTCATCATAGCTGTTATTGCCGAAAAATACGGCCTGAGCGGAGGGATATTTTTAGCGGCCTTTTTTGCCATCTTTACCGGGGCCTGGATCTGGACATTCCCTGAGACCAAAGGGATAAAACTCGATACCTTTCCCCATAACCGCGACAGTTGAACCGAGGGTTTGTTTTCTGGAAGATCCCTTAATATCACGGTGTTAGCCGTAATTTCTAAGAATCGGCCTTATGAATTTCCGTCACGGCCCTGCAGCATCCGGAGGTATGTAGTCAGCGAAACGATGTAAACGGATTTTCGGCAGGTCGCACTCTTTCAGGCTTATCGACGACCTCCGCAGTGGCGGAAAGTGGAGCGGACTGGTCACTTAATTCGTCTTTCAGATCTTCGTACTCAGGTACGACTATCCCCCTTCTGACCATGATATCGTAAATTATCTCGGACCGCTTCAAAACATAGCGTCGATCCCCGGCGGGATCGTACTTTCGAGGATTTGGAAGGACAGAGGCAAGCCTTGCCGCTTCCATGGGCGAAAGCTCGGATGCTTCCTTCCCAAAGTAATGCCGGGAGGCCGCCTCTATACCGAAGACGCCGTCACCCCATTCAACCACGTTGAGGTAAATCTCCAGTATCCTCCTCTTCGGAAGCGTCCTTTCAATCTTCCAGGTTATCACGGCTTCCTCTATCTTTCTCAGAGGGCTTTTCTTTGGCGAAAGATACAGGTTCTTGGCGAGTTGCTGGCTTATAGTGCTGCCTCCCGCCTTAAACCTGCGTGTCTTCAGGTCCTTTTCCAACGCCTTCCCTATAGCGTCAAAATCAAACCCGTCATGCCTCCAGAACTTATCATCCTCTCCTATCAGAACGGCCTTTATAAGATATGGCGATACCTTCGAAAGAGGCACCCAGACCTGATATATTCTTTTTTTATGGCCCTTTGCCTCCCACTCAGCCTCCCGGTATCTCATCATGGATGTTTCTCCCGGATTGGCTTTCTTCAACTTCGAGACATCTGGAAGAACGACAAAATATGCAAGAACGAGAAATGAGACGGCTGCCAATATCAAATAAAGAAACTTCTTCATGCAGGCATGGAACTCCTGATATCAAAAAAGGCCCGTGAGCGCGACCCCGGGCCTTGTGCCATTCGTAGTTCTCGAATTATTACGACAGATCGCAAGAGAGCTCGGTTTTCCCGAAAAAAGCCTCAATAAATACCTTGCAGTCCTCGTAAAGAATACCCGATTCCGCCGCTTCCCGTTCGCAAAACTTCGCCATGCCTCTTTCCCTGTAAGGAACGGGGCCTGAGCACGCGAAAGGAACGGGATCGGACGTATGCGTCTTTAGCGCTATCGGGGTAGGATGGTCGGTAAGCGCGAGTATCCTGTAGTCTTTAAATT
>JAKAIQ010000185.1 GCA_021825035.1 Deltaproteobacteria bacterium
CTCCGCCGGGACCTTGAAAGTATAAGGTTTGCGTAATTATTCACGCTGGACGCGCCTTTGTAATATCTCTGCATGAAGGCCTCTACGGCGAGGACGTGCTCGGTATCTGTGTAACCGAGAAGGTCGGCTATACGCTCCTGGTGGTCGAAAGCAAGCTGGTCGGTTTTTCTTCCGGTCTGAAAATGAAGCTCATTTCTCACCCACAGCAGAAAATCGAGAGCGGCCTCGAGTTCGGTCCTCCATCGATCGGATATATGCCCCATGGAGAAAGGCTCCATCTGCCTCATGTTGCGGGCCTTAATTATCCATCTGGCCGTATGAAGGTCGCGCAACCCCCCCTCCCCTTCCTTTACGTTAGGCTCGAGTATGTATACCGAATCTCCGAATTTGTGATGCCTGGCCTTGCTCTCGTTTATCTTCTCTTCAATGAAAACTCCGGTGCGCTTTCTGTTGAAGAGATCCTTCCTCACGCTTTCGGAAAGGAGGCTAAACAGGCCCTTGTCTCCGAGAATGAAACGGAGGTCGAGAAGCGACGTCATCGTCTTGAGATCGTCCTTCGCAAGAGAGACGCATTCCCCCACCGACCTTATGCTGAACCCGATATCAAGGCCGGTATCCCATAATAAGTAGAGCATCTTTTCCGTTAGCTCTTTTATCGAAGGAGTAATTCGCTTTTTGTGCAAAAGCATCAGGTCGATATCGGAGCGTACATTGAGTTCACCCCTGCCGTAACCTCCAATTGCCACGAGAGCGGCGTTTTCGACGCATGCAAGATTCGACGTTTGAACGGTAAATATGGATTTTAAGAGATCATCTATAAGGCAAGTATACGCTTTGCAGATTTCAGCGCCGTTCTTTTCTTCGAGGTGTTTTTTACGGAGGGCCTCTTCGCCTTTAGACAAATATTCCTTGACCGCCGCGGTGGCGGAGCCGCCTTTTAAGGAATCAACCAGTGCATCTTCATAGTGTGGCATGCCTGACTCTAAACCGATCCGGTTTCGTGGAGGTAGCGCATTATACCTATAGAAATGCCGTCCGCGATTCTACGGAGATAATTTTCATCCCTTAGTCTTTTTTCCTCTACGGGATTGCTTATATACGACACCTCGACCAATATGCTCGGCATTTTTGTGCCCACAAGCACATAGAAAGGAGCCCCCTTTACGCCGTTACTTCTTACATCCCTGAACTTTTCCCTCAGTTTTTTTACAAGGCTTTCATGAACTGCGGTCGCGAGTCCTATCGAATCATTGCTTTTAGCGGTTTTAATCAGGTCGTTCAGAATGAACTCGAGGTCGCTGACAGACCTTCTGGAAGTTGAGTTCTCTCTGGCTGCTACCCTCTTTGCCTCTTCATCGTTGGAGATATTAAGCGTGTAAGTCTCAACTCCGGAGGCGGCTCTTTTCATGTTTGAATTTATATGTATGGATATGAAAAGGTCGGCGTCCCTGCTATTGGCTATCGCGGTTCGTTCCTCGAGCGGTATGAATACGTCACTGTCCCTGGTCATGATGATCTTGGTATGAATTTTACTTGAAAGCTCGTCTCTGAGCATTCTGGCGATTCTTAACGTAACATCTTTTTCCTTCAGCCCGCCTCCCCCTATTGCGCCGGGGTCCTTTCCTCCGTGTCCCGGATCTATTACGATTCTTCTGATCTTAAGGCCCAGCTGGCGGGACATCGAAGGCGACATTGAGACTTTACTTTCCACTTTTTTTGGAACGGCGCTTTCGGGCGACGATTGGCGTTTCGAGGGGGCGATGCTTTTCTCTCCGGTCACATCCAGAACTATCTTGTAAGATCCGTCGTCGATGGGGAATATCTTGAAGTCTTTAATGGATTTTATGTCAAGGACAATGCGGACGGTGTCGCTTTTGTACTGGCCGGCTCGCGCCATCTCTAAAAGGCCGTCGTTTATCGGTATCTCTTTCTTCAGGCCGTCGCCGAGCCTGGCGTCATGTATATCTATATAAAGCCTTCTCAAGCGTATATTTCTCGATAAGTCCTTTTTCAGGAGCCTGGATGAATACGGGGTTCTTTTGTTGACGGTTATTACTATCCTCGTGTAGTCCGGGTTAGACCAGTACTTTATGCCGGTTATTACGGCCCTGGCATTGTCAGCGCTTCCGCTGGCATGCGATGCGCCTGCGCTGCCTGACAGAAGCGCGGCAGTCAGGATGAATATAAACAAGAGCCTTATCTTGCATAAATGAGATGTCTTCAATTCAGCCCTTAAGCATTTTCTTGAATTTATTAAGCGTTGTCAGCGCCTCAATTGGGGTCATGCTATTCACGTCCAGCCGGCTCATTTCATCACGAAGCCAGTCTTTTTCACCGAGAAGGCTCATTTGCCGCATTTCCCCGTCCGAACCTCGCTTTAAGGCTATTTTGGGAAGTCCGGACTCCGTAAGCTCACCCATCTCAAGATTTTTAAGTATCTCTCGCGCCCTGCCTAGAACCTCGGAAGGCAGACCGGCAAGTCTGGCCACCTGTATTCCATAGCTCCTGCTGCTGCCTCCCGGCAGTACCTTCCTCAAGAAAATTATCTTATCCTCCCACTCCTTAACAACCATATTATAATTTTTGACCTTTTCTTTTGTCAAGGAAAGGTCTGTGAGTTCGTGATAATGAGTCGCAAAGAGGGTATTTGCCATAACGCCGGGCCGGTCGTGCAAGTATTCAACTATCGCCCAGGCGATGCTCAAGCCGTCGAAGGTCGATGTGCCGCGGCCTATCTCATCCAATATTATAAGGCTCCTGTCAGTTGCGTTATTGAGAATGTTTGCCGTCTCGCTCATCTCGACCATAAACGTGCTCTGCCCGCGAGACAGGTCGTCCCTTGCCCCCACCCTGGAAAATATCCGGTCTACGACCCCGATCCTCGCGCTCTGCGCCGGGACAAAGCAGCCTATCTGCGCCATAAGCACTATAAGCGCATTCTGCCTCAGGTAAGTGGATTTTCCGGCCATATTTGGCCCGGTAAGTATGAGTATCTGATCTTCACGGTTCATTCTAAGATCATTCGCCACGAAACCATCCGTGCCGGCGGCCTCTATGACCGGATGCCTTCCCCCCAGTATTTCAATGTCATGGCCATCGTATATTTCAGGCCTCACGTAATCCCTTTTCTGCGATACCTCCGCCAGGGCCGCTATGGCATCGAGCGAAGCCACCGTATCGGCGGTTTTCTGTATGCGATGAGAATACCCCGAAAGTTCCTCCTTTATTCTCGAAAAAAGAGACGCCTCCAACCTCAAGGCTTTCTCCTCGGCGGTAAATATCTTCTCTTCCCACTCCTTTAGATCAGGGGTTATGAACCTCTCGGCGTTAACGAGCGTCTGTTTTCTGATGTATTCATCGGGGACGTGTGGAAGGTTTGACTTCGTGACTTCTATGTAATAGCCGAATATCCTGTTGTAGGATATTTTAAGGGAGTTAATGCCGGTTTTAGCCCTCTCGGCGGCTTCCAGCCTCGCTATCCAGTCCTTTCCGCCCGAGCCTATTCTCCTAAGTTCATCGAGCTCCGCGCAGTAACCATCCTGTATCATCCCGCCATCCTTCGTGGACAGCGGCGCCGGGTCGGTTATGGCATTTTCTATAGCCATGGCCGCCTCATCGACACAATCGAGAGAAGATCTCCAGAAATCCATCAAGGAGGAATTGAATTTGCCGAGCGATTCCTTTAACGCAGGGATCTTCTTCAGGGAATATTTTATCGACACCAGATCCCTTGGAGTGGCCGAACCAAGCGAGAGCTTTGCGACAAGCCTTTCCATATCGTAGACCACGCCAAGAAGCTCGCGAACGACAGAGCGCGTTTCTCTGTCATCCGCAAGCTCGGAAACGGCGTCAAGACGCGCACGAATGGCGGCAATATCCTTCAGCGGATAAAGGAGCCATGACTTGAGCCTTCTTCCGCCCATCGCCGTTTTTGTTTCGTCCAGAAGATCCATGAGCGATCCCTGCCTTCCGTTAGTCCTCGAGTTTTGCATTACCTCGAGACTTCTTCTCGTGGCATAGTCCATCACAAGGTAGTCATGAATGCGGTAGGGAGAACATTTCTTGACGTGACCGAGAGAGGCTTTTTGCGTCTCCTTTATGTACCTGAGCAGCGCGCCCGCTGCCATGATGGCTTCGACCATGCCGTCGCAGCCAAAGCCATCGAGCGAAAGCGTCCCAAAATGCCTGTTAAGACCTTCTACGGCTATTCGATAGTCGAAGTGCGATTCAGGTATTTGCGTGATTTTTTTAACCGGCGATTCGGAACCGTTGATGCGGTCCTTCAAAGTTTCCTCAACGAGAAGCTCAATGGGACGTATCCTTCTTATTTCATCATTCAGCAATTCCTCCGGAAACTCGGCAAGCCTGAATTCGCCGGGTGAAGCGTCCATGTATGAAAAACCGCATTTCCCGG
>JAKAIQ010000186.1 GCA_021825035.1 Deltaproteobacteria bacterium
CCACGTCCGGGACAGCATCATCACCTGCGTCCTGACCATAGGCGCTATCTGCCACAGGCCGGGAGACGTGACGCTGAACTTCAAGGGGCACATGGTCGTGGGGCGCGCCTACGCTGCCCCAGACGAAAGGGTGGAATCGGTCTTCAGGCTTATGAATGGGGTATTTCATGCGCACAGGGGGGAGAAGATCGCCCACTACAACTGCACCCGCCTGCTCCTGAACCTTCCTTATTGCATACCGGGTATCATAGGCGAGAAGGTGCAGACCGCGTTTATGGACCATGACATTGCCAAGGTGGCCGTCCTTTTACTCAAGGAAGGCACGAGGATAATAAAGAAGGCCGGGGTGCATATCGAGCCGCTGCCGGACTTCGATAAAGAGAGGCTGAATAAGCTCTTGTCCCTGCCGCTGGACGAGGCCGCCGTCCGTTTCGGCGAGATAGTCATGTCCATGAGCAGGCTGCCGTGCGAAGGCCCGGTGCTGGGCAGCATAGAGCAGGGGGAGCTATCCGAGATTGACTACCAGAACGGCGAGATGGTAAAGATAGCGCGGGAGGTGGGCTACCCCACGCCTTTGAATGAACTGGTCGTCTCGCTCGTCCACAGGGTGGAAAGGACAAGGGAGTTTCTCCCGAAGGAGGAATTCCTCAGGCTCGTCTCCCAAGCAGCAGCATCTGGATAGCCGCCGCGCCCACGACTATCGCTTCCGGCACGAGCATTATCCTGTAGATAGGCCAGAGGGTGGATTTGAAGTAGTCCTTCGTCAGCACGAGGCATAGGTGTACCGGAGAGAACATAAGCCCTGCGAAGCCCGAGGCGAACGCGAAGGCGAGCATCCCCATGTCCGGGTTCTGCCCGCCGATAAGCGGCAGCAGCATGGGAAAAGTAATTGCGACAACGGCGAGCGTTATGCCCGTCATCATCCCGATGATGAATGGCAGTATGAAAAGTATTGCCATAACCGGCACGCCCACCGATTGGAAGAACCTCGGTAGCTGGTCCACGGCGCCTGATCCCTTCATTATCCCGCCGAATATCTCGACGCCGAGCACGAGGAGCAGCGTCTTTATGGACAGGCTCTCCTTCAGAGTCTCCCATATCATTCCCGGCCGGTACCGGAAAAAGATGAAAAGCCCGGCCACAACTAAAGCCATCGAGACGGCGACATCCATCCTGAATATTATGACCATGACCATGACGGCGAGGATGGGGACGAAGCTGACGAAGGCAGTCTTTACGTCACGCCCCCTATCTTTTTTCCCGGCGGGCGTCGTCCCGGCGCCTATCCCCTTGAAGGCGTAAATTGCCCCGGCGGCGATGACGGAGAGCGGCAATATGACCTGGTACCTGAATACCCTCTCCATAGGCACGTTCGCTACCGCAGCCGTCATGATGAATCCGGGGTAAAGCGGGGAGATGTATTCCCACACATGGCGGAACCAGTAGTTGATAAAGCTTTTGCGCTCCGGGCTGATCTCGCCTTCGGCCGAGGCGTCCACCATGGGGGCCGAGAAATACGCCCCTCCGGCCGAGGGCAGTATTCCGACTATAGCGGGCATGAGCGCCATGACGACCCGCTGGTCGCCGACGAGCCCCTTTGTGGACTCGACCATCCTTTTCATGGTCTCGGTCTTTCTCAGGATGTTCTCGATCACCATGATGAGGGCAAAGGCGGCGAGAAGGGAGACGGCCGTCCTTTCCAGCGCTGAACGGGCCGCTACCTTCAGGATGTCGACGGGCGTCATGCCCATTAGGAGCCCGAGGGTGGCCGCGCCTATCAGCATCACGCTGCCAAGGTTCCACTTGAGCTTCAAGAGCAGGATGATTAAAGCGAAGACCGCGAGGATTCTGAGCAGGTCAGCCAAACTACTAACCCCTTGTCTCCCTGTACAGGACGACCCTGTCCTTGCCGAGCCTCTTGGCCTCGTAAAGGGCCTTGTCCGCTTTCTTTATCAGTTCCAGGGGCTTGGTCGAGTCATCCGGGAAGGATGATATTCCAATGCTGACGGTCAGTGGGAGCTTCCCCCTCATCAGCGACGCCATGTTCTTATCGATCTCCTCCATCAGCCGCCTGGCCATCGCCGCCGCCTGGCTGGAGTTAACCTTAGGCAGTATTATCGCGAATTCTTCTCCGCCGTAGCGCGCGGCCGTGTCGGACTCGCGGGTGGCCGCCATAAGTATCTCCGCGAGCCTGCGCAGCACCGTGTCTCCGAAGGTGTGGCCGAACTGGTCGTTCAAGAGCTTGAAGTCGTCGATGTCCGCCAGCATCAGCGACAGCGGCTCCTCGTAGCGCTCCGCCCGAGAAAGCTCCTTGCTCAGCGTGTCCTGGAAATGCCGGTGGTTATAAAGGCCGGTAAGGCCGTCGGTGCAGGCCAGCTTTCTCGTCTTGTCGAGGAGCTTTGCGTGGTCTATGCTCATGGCCGCGTAGGTGGAGAGGATGGACAGGAGCTTTAGTTCCGCCTTGCTGTAATTCCGGGGTTTGAAGTCGTCAACGTAAAGCACGCCTATGATCTTCTTTTCGACCGTCAATGGCACGCAAATAAGCGACTTGATGCCTTCTTTTATGGCAAGAGGGTTCGTGAAGAATTTTTTGTTTGTCGTGTCGGTAATAACGGTCGGTTTAGAAGAATGCAGTATCTTGTCGGTCAGCCCGCCGGGACGCACCAGCCACCTCGCATTGCCGATGAAGTCCTGGCTGAAGCCTTTATAGGCGTGAAGCTCCAGTTCATGCGTTTCGTTGCTGTAAAGGGCGATGCTCCCGGCGCTCGTATTGGTGAGCCTCATCGCGCTCTCAAGGATGGATTCAAGGACCTTATCCATCTCGATCGTGGAGACGACGAGTTTGGTCACGTCGAGGAGGTCCGCGAGTTCGCTGACTTCCATGTCTTTCATATTATTCTCGGGCATTTTCTAAGGGTTTGCTCATCTAACTGAATTGGCGGGCTATTATATGCCAGAAAAGAGAGTATTTCAACCATTAAGAAGGGGCAGGTTGTCTATGAGCCTGGTACTGCCGACCCTCGCTGCGACGGCTATGACGGTATCGCCGCCGGCGGTTTCGGCCGTCCTCATGTCGTTGTCTACCGCCTCGACGTATTCCGGGCGGATGAGAGGCTCTTCCGCCAATACCTCCTGCACCCTTGCCTTCAGCCTGCCCGCGTCCCGCTCGCCGGAGGAGTAAAGCCCCTTCGCAGCGCTCAGGGCCGCATAAAGCCTCGTTGCCGCCGCCCTCTCCGCCGGCGCCAGGTAGACGTTCCGGGAGCTCATCGCAAGGCCGTCCGGTTCGCGCATCGTCGGGCCTATGACGACCTCGACGTCCATGTTCAGGTCCCTTACCATCCTGCGGATTACGACCGTCTGCTGGAAGTCCTTCTGTCCGAAGAAGGCCCTGTCAGGTTTCACGATGTTGAAAAGCTTGGCGACCACGGTCGCCACACCCCGGAAATGCCCAGGCCTGCTCGCCCCGCACAGCCCCTCGGAAACGCGCCCCACGTCCACGTAAGTGCAGTAGCCTTCCGGGTACATCCCGGCGGCGTCCGGGAAAAAGACTACATCGACCCCGCTGTCTTTGCATTTCTTAAGGTCGCCTTCCGCGTCCCTGGGGTATCGCCCCAGGTCCTCGTTCGGCCCGAACTGGGTCGGGTTAACGAAGATTGAGACTACCGTAACATCCGCCTGGGCCTTTGACAGCCCGACGAGCGAGAGGTGCCCCTCGTGGAGGTAGCCCATCGTAGGCACGAAGCCTATTGTCTTGCCGCCCCCTCTCAGTTTCCGCGATACGGCGGCCATTTTTTCCACTTTCTCGATTACCAGCACCTATTTCCCCTTCCCGGACCTGAGCGAGTCCAGAAGCTCTTTTATTGTTTTTTCTAGTACCGGGTGCAGCACGTCCGGTGCAATCTCGGCGAGTGGCGCCAGGACGAACTCCCGCTCGTGCATGAGCGGGTGCGGCACCTTCAGGTCCGGCTCGTCTATAACCAAGTCGGCGTAGAGCAGGATGTCCAAGTCGATAGTCCTTGGCCCCCACCTCACCGTCCTCACCCGCCCCAGGTCTGCCTCTATACGCATGCACTTCGCGAGGAGTTCGCGCGGCGTGAGCGTCGTATTCACTTCGGCCGCGGCGTTTATGAACGGCCCCTGGTCGGTGTATCCTACCGGCTCGGTCTCGTAGAACGACGACAGGTTCGATACGCTGACGTCCTCCGCGGAGCCCAGCATGGCGACGGCGTCGTTTATGTTCTTGGCCCTGTCGCCCATGTTCGAGCCCAGGCCTATGTAAGTTATCATGCGGCCATTACAGCAAAAAATGACCGTTTTGTCAATGTTTGCCGACGTTTTGTTTTGCATAAATTACCGAGTATATGCTATTATTTGAGACTTTGAGGTTTCGGGGGAGCTGAGTATGATCTACCT
>JAKAIQ010000187.1 GCA_021825035.1 Deltaproteobacteria bacterium
TGTTTTCAGGATAGTTTCAACAGACTGGCGAGAAGATAATTGCGTTTTTTTGGAAGAGATATGTATTTGCGATACGCAATGTTTCTTATTTTCTTGTTAATCGGCATGCCCCTTTTTGTATCCTGTGGGAACGGGGCAACTGGCAGTGGCAACGCAGGCGGTGGCGATCCGCCCTTTCCTAACCTCATTAATCTTAATGATATTATTACGAAAGGTGACTTAGTGGATGTGCAGACCTTCGGCGCGGACCCGTCAGGTGCAACCGATTCAACTTCAGCTATTCAGAATGCCATAAATGCCGCGACAACTCAATATTCCAGCACGCAGATGAACTTTTACACCGCACAGTCTCAACGGCCGATATTCTTTCCAGCAGGGACTTATCTTATCAGTTCCACTCTTGATCTGAGTTTTAGGAATGACATAACTATTGTCTTTGTACCTGGAGCGAAACTTTTATGGAATGGAGCAACTGATGGCACCATGATCGAGCTTAGATGTTCATCGCGGGTGCAACTGATTGATTTAACACTTGATGGCAATGGCCTTGTCGGCACTTTTATCCATCATTCAGGGAACGGCACTTCCGAGATCTCGGCAACACATGATGCTCTTACAGGAAAAGGGGCGGTAAGCCTCAACTTTTATCAGAATGTTTATTTTAAGAATCAGCGCGCAAACTCGGTAAAGTCCATGTTAGACACAAATCCGTACTCTTCGGACAGCTCCAATCCCTGGTATTATGGCATGGACGACTCCACACTATACTTCCCGATGTTCTATTCTGGAGGAGCAAATGGCTTTGCCTTGGGGGGCGCACAGGGCCTTGTTCTATATTCGCCCGAGTTCGTTGGGGTAAATGGAGTCCACTTCATAGCTGCGGGCGGAGGCTATCTTCGTCTTTATAGTCCTGTATTTTCTCTTGCTGGGACTAATGACGGGGCGTTTTTTGCAGACAATAATTCTTATATCGGGGACATTGAGGTATTCGATGGCTATTTAGAAAATACGGCGAATCCTTTATTCTCTTTCGCTCTCGGGGCTACTGCTGGAGGTATAAGAACGTTGGCTCTTTATGGTGGCCTGTATCAACAGAACACTGGAGCAATAGCTTTTATATCCGTACCCCCCGTAGTGCAACCAGGTTCCATATATATTGATGGCGCAAGGAGTCAAGGCGTACAGCCACTTATAATCGATGCACCCAATAGTTTCGTATCTATAAATTCGACCTCGTTAAATGGCGGGTTCGTTGTCAAGAACGCTAGCTTTCAGTAATCTAAAGCCGACTATAATTTTCCGCTCATCTTTCGCTTGGGCATTGTGGTTAGAAAATATATTCCATTCCAATGATTAAGTCCCCTGGCATTTACGCCTCGCAAAACCGGTATATAATATAGACATGTGATAGTCCGGAAGGGGGTGGCAGCGTATGTCGGTATTGATAAGGCTCGAAGAGCTTTTGAAGAAAAACGGGATTAATTTTAAGACCGTGGTGCACCAGGAGGCATACACCGCCCAGGAGATAGCCGCTTCGATGCATATCCACGGCAGGGAAGTGCTGAAGTCCGTGATGATAAAGGCTGATGGAAGGTTCGTCATGGCCGTTCTGCCCGCGAGCGCCAGGGTTGATTTCAGAAAGCTGAAAGACGCGCTCGAAAATAAGGAATTGAAGCTCGCCTCGGAGTCTGAGTTCAGGGGCCTTTTCCCCGATTGCGAGCCCGGCGCCGAGCCTCCGTTCGGCAATCTTTATAACGTTGAGACGGTCGTTGATAAGTCGGTGACGGAAGACGAGCATATCTTTTTCAATGCCGGAAACCATTATGAGTCAATAGAGATGGATTACAGGGATTTCGAGAGGCTCGTCAGGCCGAAGATAGCCGACTTCGCCGCCTCTTGAGATAAAAACGTGTTTCAAAGTGGAGATTGGATTGAAAGCTACTTTTGCGGCAGGATGCTTCTGGGAGGTGGAGGAGGCTTTCCGGAAGGTCAAAGGCGTCATTTCAACGAGGGTAGGCTACACTGGCGGGGCTTTTAAAAACCCGGCGTACGAAGACGTATGCTCCGGCAAGACCGGCCATGCCGAGGCCGTGGAGGTCGGGTACGATCCGGCGGCGCTATCGTATGATGCGCTCCTCGATATCTTCTGGAAGATACACGACCCGACCACGCTGAACAGGCAGGGCCCGGATACGGGTACGCAATACAGGTCTGCCGTATTCTTTCATGATCCGGACCAGGAGGCGGCGGCGAAGGCGTCAAAAGAGAGGCTTCAAAAAAGCGGCCTTTATGGCAGGCCTATTGTGACCGAGATTGTCCCGGCCTCCCGTTTCTATCCCGCCGAGGAATACCATCAGAGGTATCTGGAAAAACGCGGCGCTTCAAGCTGCGGTTCGTAAGGTCTTAAGGCCGTGGCGCGGTCTCGTCGCCGCCTTTTTATCGAAAAAGCAAATATGCCGTCAAAACTTGCGTCCCTGTCCGAATGTTGTAGACTCGTATATGTATCGTCCGGACGGAAAACCATTATTTCAAAGGAGAGAAAGTCATGAAGGCCATAATGGTTCGTGAATACGGAGGACCGGAAGTGATGAAGCTCGAAGAAGCTCCCGGCCTCAAGCCGGACGCCGGGCAGGTAAAGATCAGGGTAAAAGCCGTAGGGGTGAATCCCGTCGAGGCGTATATGCGCTCAGGGGCGTTTAAGCCGCCGCTGCCGTTCACCCCGGGGACGGACGCCGCCGGGACCGTCGAAGCGGTCGGGGAGGGGGTTGCCGGCATAAAGGCCGGGGACCGGGTCTATACATCCGGCACGTTGACCGGCGCATACGCTGAAGAGACGCTTTGCAAAGAGTCGCAGGCGCACGTTCTGCCGGACAATGTCTCTTTTGCCCAGGGCGCGTGCCTTGGGGTGCCGTACGCCACCGCTTACCGCGGACTCTTCCGCCGCGCCTGGGCTGCCCCTGCCGAGACCGTCTTGATACACGGGGCTACGGGTGGGGTCGGCATAGCCGCCGTGCAATTGGCGCGCGCCGCCGGGTTGCGCATCATCGGGACCGGCGGAAGCGAAAAGGGAATGGAGCTTGCCGGAAGGGAGGGCGCCCATCATGTGGTCAACCATCACGCCAAAGATCATGTCGAGCAGATACTCAAGCTTACAAACGGCCGCGGGGTCGATGTCATAATCGAGTTCCTTTCAAACGTCAATCTCGGCCGCGACCTGAAGCTTGTCGCCCCGAACGGAAGGGTGGTCGTTATCGGGAGCAGAGGGACGGTCGAGATAGACCCGAGGGATGCCATGGGCAAGGACGCCGTCATAACGGCTATGTCAATTTTCAACGCCACGGAAAACGAGCTTAAGAGCATACATGCCGCGATACGGGCCGGTCTCGAGAACGGGACGCTCCGTCCGGTGATTGGAGAGGAGTTGAAGCTCGCGGACGCCAGGCAGGCGCACCATAATATAATGGAAAAAAGCGCGTTCGGGAAGATTGTTTTAATCCCCTGAAGGCGATGATGAAAATTTCAAATTAGATGGTTGCGATTCATTTCCTGCATTGTGCGTGCGAAAGGTCTTTCGTGCATAGATGCTTACATTCTCCATAAAGCCGGCGCCTCCGTTCAGGCTCGATCTTACCGTGAGCGCCTTGCGAAGGCTCCCCCTTAACGCCATCGACCGATGGGATGGATTGACTTACAGGCGTACGCTCGTCATTAACGGCTCGCCGGCCGAGGTATCGGTCGTTCAAACCGGTCCCGTTGAAAGGCCGGCTATCAGCGTAGATGTTGACGGCTTGAGGGATTCGTCCTTGAATAGAACCGCGGTGAAATCCGCTCTTGAAAGATTGCTTGGCCTCGATATCGAGCTTGCGGAGTTTTACGCCATGGCCTCGGCGCACCGCAAGCTCGGCAGTCTCGCGAGACGGTTCATCGGCGTAAAGCCTCCGCGTTTTTCGTCCGTTTTCGAGGCCGCGCTCAACGGGATAGCCTGCCAGCAGCTTTCGCTTGCAGTGGGCATCCATCTCCTGAACCGCATCTGTGCGGCCTACGGCCCGGAGTTCAAGCAAACCCATGCCTTTCCCGGGCCATCCGACCTGGCCGGGGACAACTTTAAAAGGCTTAGAGGCCTGGGTTATAGTGAAAGAAAGAGCCGGAACATCCTCAAGTTGTCAAACGAAGTTTCGGGCGGCGCTTTCGACATCGAAGGCGTCTCGCGCCTTGACGACGGCGCGGCCATGGCCCGGCTCCTTGAGGTCCAGGGTGGCCGTGCCGCCAAGGCCGCTGGCGAACACGACGGGGAACTCGATCTGAGTATCGTCGGCGCCGAGGTCGATGAAGAGGTCGAGCACGAGGTCGACGAC
>JAKAIQ010000188.1 GCA_021825035.1 Deltaproteobacteria bacterium
CAATTCGTTGCGGTGACCGCGTTTTTGAGGCCGCATCTTTTGCTGAGCCTCTTGAAAACGCCCATGACGTTGTCGAATACCGACATTTCCACCGCTAGGTTTATCCGGTCAAGCGCCTTCCGGAACCGGCCGTCCGCGGGCGCGAGCCGCCGGGGCGCCCACTCGAAGAAAGGGACGTATGGAAGCGCGCGATACTCCGTCGATGAGACGTTGACTATCGCCGCGTGTTTGATCCCGGCCATCTGAGCGGATATGAAGGCGCTGAACCTGCCGTCGGTAAGGACTATATCAGGCTTCACGTCCCTGTAAAGGGCGATGTCCGCCTCGACCATCCGCTCGATTTCCTCATCGTCGGCGAACCTCAATCTGTTGTCGCGTATATTGCCGAAAAGGACCCGGGGGTCAGGCTCATGGATGGGAAGGACCTGGAACCCCTCGGCCTTGATGAATTCCGTCTTCGGACTTTCTCCGGCGAAGACGACCTCATGGCCCCTCTCTCTCAACTCTTTCGCCACCGACAGCGGACGGCTTATGTGCGAGAGAGCATGGGTATATGGGACGGCGAGAATGAGCTTCTTATTGAAGGGCATGAGGAAATTATATGTCTTTTCAGACGATAAAAAAAGGGGAAATGGCGACTGACCGGCGTCCGCCAGCCGTCCGTCTTCCTTGACGATGCGAATCAACGGGTTTAAAATATTGAGGAACCCCGTCTTCCATGGCCGGGGCCTCGCTTTCACGGATCGGCACGGCCGTTCCCTTTCGCGGTTTTCTATGAAAAGAAATATGGATTTCACTGCAGATCCCGAGAAGCGGGAATGGGACGTGGTAGTCGTCGGCACCGGCATGGGCGGAGCGACACTCGGATACGCCATGGCCAGGGCCGGAAAGAGCGTCTTATTCTGCGAAAAGGGCAGGTCGCATTTATTCGGCAACGACGCGCTCAGAGGCGCTTACGCGGAGAGCTTTTTCCCGCGCCATGAATGTCCGAAAGCCGGACGCAGGGACATCCTCCTGCGCGCCGGACGCTTCAGCGAAGAGATTGAAGACATCTCGTCCGGAAAACCGCGCCGCTTCATCCCGTTTATCGGCTGCGGGACAGGAGGTTCCACGGCCCTCTACGGGATGGCACTGGAACGTTTCTTTCCAGCCGATTTCACGCCGAGGGCCAATTATCCTGAAGCGGCCGGATCGACGCTTCCGGAAAGATGGCCCATTACATACGAGGAGCTTGCCCCTTATTATGAGGAGGCCGAGCGTCTGTTCCGCGTGCGCGGCACGGCGGACGCCCTCAGGGGCGGCAAAGCCTCGTCCAGCCTCATCGCCCCTCCGCCTCTCGGCCCCGAAAGCGCCGAGCTGTTCGGCCTTCTCTCAAAAGACCACACGCCATACCGCCTGCCATCAGCCTGCGAGTATGCGGCCGGCTGTCGATGCTGCCAGGGATATCTCTGCCCGAGCAACTGCAAGAATGACAGTTCGAAGATCTGCCTCGAACCGGCCATAGCGGATTTTGGGGCGAGCCTGATCGATGAATGCGAGGTCTCAAGGCTCGAGGCCACGCGCTCCGAGGTCACCGGAGTGGTCTGCCTCTGGAAGGGAAAGCCTTTGAACCTGAAAGCGAAAATCGTGGTGCTCGCCGCAGGCGCCCTGAAGACCCCTCAAATATTGTTGAATTCCTCATCAAATGAATGGCCGCGCGGCCTGGCCAACGACTCCGGGATGGTCGGAAGGAACCTCATGCGCCACTATACCGACCTTTACGCCGTCTTTCCTGAAAAGCGCCTTAAAAACCCTCTGAGCCACAAGGAAATCGCCCTGAACGATTACTATTTCAAGGGCGGAAAAAAGCTCGGCGCCATCCAGTCGTTCGGGGCTTTGCCGCCGGCATCGATCCTCGCGGAAGAGCTGGAGCAAGGCCTGAGCGAGAGGCTTGGGCCGTTTACCGGACGGCTTTTCCGCCCCTTCAAGCCGTTGGCGCGCCTCATGCTCTCGCAGACTATTTCCCGGAGCATTATGCTGGCCACGATAGCGGAAGACCTGCCCTTTCTTGAAAATCGCGTCTCGCTATCCGAGGCAACCGATGGAGCGGACGGAAGGAGGCTCGTCTTGCATTACAGGATCGGCGGGCAGGAAAATCTCAGGATAGAGTCGTTTCGCATTATAATGAAGAACATCCTGAGACCAAGGCGTTTCATACTTTTAAGGCAGGCTGAAAACAATGAACGGCTGGCACACGTCTGCGGCACGTGCCGCTTCGGGCTCGACCCGAAAGAGAGCGTCCTCGACCCCTTCAACCGCGCGCATGGCATATCCAACCTCTACGTCGTGGATGCCTCCTTTTTTCCGTCAAGCGGAGGAACCAATCCGGCGCTTACCATCGCGGCAAACGCGCTAAGGGCAGCCGGCCGCATATTGAGCGACAGATGAAGCATACGCCGAACATTCCATACCAGGCGCCGGAGAACGGGAGTTCGCAAGCCCACGGGCCTTTCCAGGCGCGCGACTGCGTCATCTGCGGCTACCATACGGCCTGCCCGGCTCAACATGAGCTTGGCGCGGTCCGCGGCAATACCGAACGCTTCATGCACGCGTCCCATCGTCTGTGGAAGTGCCCTGCATGCAGCGCCATCCACAGCCTCGACCAGGTCGATTTCAAGGATATCTACTCGAACTATCCGCTTAACAGACGCCGATTGGATATCTTCGCCAGGGGCACGCTCCGGAACCTGTTGAAACGCCTGCGGCTCGCCGGCGTCAAAAAAAACGACTCCATCCTCGATTACGGCTGCGGCAACGGCGTTTTCATCGCATACCTCAAAGAGAAGGGATATGCCGGCGCGGCCGGCTACGACCCTTACGTGCCGGAATTCTCCCATAAGCCCGGCGGACTCTTTGACTGCGTGGTCGCCAACGACGTCATCGAGCACGTCCCGGACCCGCGTCGCGTGATACGGGACTGCGCAGGCATGTTGAAGCCCGGCGGGCTCCTGTACGTCGGCACCGCGGATTCCGAAGGGGTAGACATGCGGCGGCTCGAGCCGCACGTCATGCGCCTGCATCAGCCGTTCCACCGGGTAATCATCACGGGAAAAAGCCTTCAAGACCTCGGCAGGGAGACCGGCATGGAACTCATCCGGGCCTACAGGCGCTCGTACATGGATACCCTCATGCCGTTCGCCAACTACCGTTTTCTTGATGAATTCAGCAAGGCCCTGGGGCATAATATGGATAGCTCGCTCGACCCTGCGGCGGCGCGCATAATACTCAAAAGGCCCGCGCTGCTGTTTTACGCCCTCTTCGGCTATTTCCGCCCTTCGGCTTTCGAGCCTGCCATTCTTTTGCGCAAGCCGGCGCGGACAGGATTGAAGCATTTCAAGGATTCTCCGCCGGACGGAAGTTACGGCATGGAAAAATAAAAAAAGCGGCTTAGGAAAATCGATGAAAATGAACTGGGTTGAAAAGTTCTTCATGAATAACGCTCTTCGCGCCTTCATACAGCGGCACTTCGAGGCCCCTCTCCTCGAGAAGCTCGGAGGAAGAGTCGATGGCATGAAGGTGCTCGAAATAGGTTGCGGCCGCGGGATAGGCACCGGCATAATCTTTGAACGCTTCGGCGCGCGCGAGATTCACTCATTCGACGTTGACCCGGAAATGGTCGAAAAAGCGCGCAAGCGGCTTTCCGGATACCCGCAAGACCGGCTGAAGCTGTTCGTTGGAGACGCGGCTTCGATCGACGCCGAAGACAATTCGTTCGATGCTGTTTTTGACTTCTGGATAATACATCACGTGCCGGACTGGCGAAAAGCCGTTTCCGAAATAAGGCGGGTATTGAAGCCGGGAGGGAAGTTCTTTTTCGGGGAGGTTACGAGCAAGGCGCTGGGACGTTTATTCTATCGAATGTTCCTTGAGCATCCTTCGCAAAACCGTTTTAGCGCAAGAGAGTTTGTCTCGGAGCTCGAAAAGCAGGGTATCCGCGTAGGAAACAACTCAGTCGAGCGGTTTTTCGGAGATTTCGTGATCGGCGCGGGCCGGCGGGTATGAACGAACCTCCCCCGGCAAGCCGACGGGTATCAAAATCTTCATAAGGAAGCCGCGGCGCGCGCAGCCGGGGTATCAACCCTGAAAAAATTAAAAGCCTGGAAATGCGGCTGTTGGCGCACAAATAAAAGGGGGATGGCATTCATGCCATCCCCCTTAAGCTTCATGCAAAAGAGACTTGTACTGTTATCCCTTTTTCCTTCTTGCGAACCCGTATCCTGCGAAGCCGAGAAGGCCTGAGCCGGTAAGGAGGAGCGTCGAGGGTTCAGGGACCGCGCTGAACGATTCCGACGAATCGACCTTGAGCTTTGTG
>JAKAIQ010000007.1 GCA_021825035.1 Deltaproteobacteria bacterium
GTCGCCTTCAAGGGCCTTCGTGGCGTCGTTCTTGAGCGCGTAGCGGTCATAGTCGAAAAACACGTCGGCAACCTCAGCCTTCGGTGCCGGAGCCGGGGCAGGGGCAACGGCCTCCGGGGCAGGGGCAGGAGCCGTTGCAGGGGCAGGGGCAGGAGCCGCCGAAACGTTCATTCCGGTGACTTCGGTCTTTACGACCCCCCTCGTGCACCCGAAGGTTCCGAGACCGACGAGGAAAAAAGCAGAGGTATAAATTAACAATCTATTCTTCATGGCGCCTCCAATTCGTGATTTTTTTATCGTTAATCGTTTACATTGCCTTTTTTGCCTTATGTGCCGCCTTATGCGCCTTATGTGTCTTTATCGACGTGGCGACTACATAATCATCCCTGGTATAGGCCATGCTGACCATTTCCCCGGTCTTTAAATCGCCAAGCTTTATGGCGCGCTTTCCCATCCTTATGACCGTCTTGCCGGTCACGTCCGCGCCGACTATGAGGGCCTCCTTCCCCGACCCCACCTTCACGACGATAGTATTGGGCGTGGCCTGCGTGTCCGTGGCCACGACCTTGCCCGAGACCCGCCGGTGGATCAGCTTTTCAGCGGCGCCGGCTTCGACGGGCAGCGCGGCGAACGGCAACAGCAGCAGAACGAGCATGAACTTTTTGACCATCATAACCTACCTCCTCAGTTTTTTAATATGCCTTGATCCCCTATCGTTGAAGCGGCTACGGCGCTATTGTGGCATTTCCCTCAATTGCCGCGGCAGGCCGTCCAAAGACGGCCTGCCCGTCAAACAGCCGTGCCTTCGGGCGCGGCTCGCGGCCCGCGAAGACCGGCGATAATAAGGCCAAGTATATATCAAAAAAACAGCCTTCGCAACACCATAGTGGGAAAACTGCGACGAATCCGCCCGAAAAAAAGCGCGCGCCCGAAAGACGTAAAAAAATCCAGCCCTATCCGGCATGACGCGCCGGGATGGCTCGAAAAAAAGGGCGCGCGCTTAAAGGCGTCAGCCCCCGAAAAACGGGCGAAGGCCGTCGAACGAAGGCTTTGACTTGGAAAAGACATTCTGGTATCTTGAAAACTCATCGTGAGCGCGCAAATCGCGGCCGCCAGGCGGGACGGCCGGGGATCGCCTCGCGCGCAACCCAAGCCGGAAATGGAGATGCACATGAGAAAGAAAGCCGCGCTCCTTGCGTTTTTCGTCTCGGTCGTTCTGTCCGTCAACGCCTTCGCCGCCGCCGCAACCGCCAAATTCATAACCGGCGACGATCTGCAGGCCATGATGAAGGACGGCAAACAGCTTGCCATCATCGACGTCAGGGACCATCTCTATTACAGGAAAGGCCACATCCCCGGCTCCATAAACGTATCGTCCGACGAGGCGTACAACAAAAGGGCGATAGTATTCGAGTACAATCCGCAGGACCGCGTGGTCATAGTCGGCTACGGCGGCACTACCGGACAGGAGATAATCGACATGTTCCTCGCTTACGGGTTCCAGAACGTATACGGCCTCGAAGGCGGCATGAGGGAATGGAAGGGGCCGGTCGTGGAAAAATGAACCTCCCGCTCGCGTTCCTATTCTGGGCCGTTATGGTCGTCATCGCCATAATCAACAACTTCGTCGGCGAAAAGCTCGTCAAGGGCCTCGCGGGGGACTACGCCTCGCACCTGTACAGGACGTTTTTCATAATCGCGGTCATATTCGTCTTTTCGCGCGTCTACCTCAAAAAAACCGCGGCCAACGGCTCAATCTATTTAACTGCCATTTCCGCCGGGCTTGCCTGGCTCGCCTCGAGCCTCGTCTTTGAATTCATCGCAGGCCACTACGTCTTCGGACTCCCATGGGAGAGGATCCTGGCCGACTATCGCATAGGCCGGGGCAGGCTCTGGTCGCTGGTGCTCGCCTCCGAGGTCGTGGCGCCGCTCGTGAACGCCTATCTTCTAAGATGACGGCGCCCGGCCGCCCGCATCGGGAACGCGCGGGTTATCGAGCCGGGGCAGGCAGGCCGTCGAGGCCCTGAAATGCGCATACTCACCATAAATAGCGGCTCTTCGTCCATAAAATTCTCGGTCTATGACGTCGATGACGCGGAGCGGCTCGAAGTTTCCGGCAGGTTCGAGAGGATCGGCCTTCCATCAGGCATGTTCGAGGCTAAAGGCCCCGGCAAACCCCCCCTCGCCGGCGAGAAGATACGGGTCGAAGACCATGCGCAGGCGATCGGCAGGCTTCTCCTCTTCCTTGAAAAAGAGGCCGTAAGGGTCGATGCCGTCGGCCACAGGCTCGTCCACGGCGGCCCGGAGTTCACGGGCATGGGCCTCATCGACGACAGGCTCGTCCGGAAGCTCGGCGGCCTTTCGGCGTTCGCCCCCGAACACCTCCCCCACCAGCTTAGCGCCGTCGAGGCGTGCAGAAACGCCTTCCCGCGGCTCCCCCAGGTCGCGTGCTTCGACAACGCATTTCACGCGACCATGCCCGGCGTGGCTTGCGCGTACCCTCTTCCGCCGGGGTTCCGCGAAGAGGGGATACGGCGCTACGGCTTCCACGGGCTTTCTTATGAATACATGGCGGGCGAACTCAAGGCCATGGGCAGGGGCGGCAGGGCCGTCATAGCCCATCTGGGCAACGGGGCCTCGATGTGCGCGATACGGGACGGCCGGAGCGTGGACACGACGATGGGGTTCACCCCGGCTGGCGGGCTCATGATGAGTTCGCGCACCGGCGACCTCGACCCCGGGGTCATCATCTACCTCCTCAAAGAAAAGGGCCTCTCCCCGGACGAGGTGAACCGCCTCGTCAACCACGGCTCCGGGCTCCTCGGCGTCTCGGGGACGAGCACGGACATGGAAGACCTCCTTTTGAGGGAAAAGACCGACCCTGCGGCAAGGGAGGCGGTGGAGCTTTTCTGCTACCTGGCTAAAAAATTCCTCGGCTCCCTCGTTGCCGCGCTCGGCGGGCTTGAAACGCTCGTCTTTACCGCGGGCATAGGCGAGAACTCCCCCGAAGTGAGGGCGCGGATATGCGCGGGTCTCGGCTTCATGGGCATCGAGCTTTCGCCTGAAAGGAACTCGAGGAACGAGGCCGTCATATCGACGGACGGGAGCGGCGTAAAGGTCATGGCCATAAAGACGAACGAGGAGCTTATGATGGCCAGGCGCGTAAAAAAGGCGGTGGAGCTGGGTTAGGGCAAGGCCGCCGGCAGATCAGAAGGGGCGAGCATGACGAAGGGGCCTTATACCGGGGAATCTTTAAAGGAGGTCTTGAGGCGCCAAGAAGACATTCGGCTATAGGATATCGTTCGCCTGTCGATTTTGAACAGACAGAACCAGCTTATCCGTGTGTCCGAAATTTCGAGGCAAGATCAAGTTATAACTACTTACGCATGGCGGTTGTATCTCCTTTCTCTGGGCTTCAAGTTAACTCTTCTTTTTTATCCTCCCTGTAAAAATCATCAATTCCGACGTCGGATTATTTTACAGTTGAGTCTTTACAAAATCCTTTTGATATTTTTAAACATTTTACTGCGTATCGCCCTTTAAAACCTTTTCTGCTGTTAAGAAATTTTACAGTTTTAACATCGAGCCCGTTTTAGGGAAGTCTGGCGGGTTAAGGATTTAATCCTTATGAATCCATCGGTTGCGATGTCAACAGTTGGGGATGCGTATGCTGGCATGAAAATTGCTTATTGCATATTATAACGTGCTAAAAGGAGGGTCGTTAAATGAAAAAAATAAAACTGGTATTAGCAGCAATTCTTGGACTTGCTACAGTAACTACAGGACTTGGTGGGAAAGCACGGGCAGATACCATAGTCTCGGTCGGTTATTATGACCTCGGTCGCAATGCAGCGAACCCTGCCTGCTGCGGGAACACTAACGCCGTTCCAGACCCCTGGTTGGGAAGCCCCAATACAGCTTTCGATGGCGATGCCGGGGTAGCTAACGCGGGCGATCCGGATGAGTCGGGAATCCTTCTACACAATAGCGGCCCCGTTGCAGTGACACTGGCCCAGGGTGCCAACATCACCTTTGGCGGCAATACCTACACGCCGTGGGACAGCTTTATTGGAGCCGGCGGGCAGACGATCCCGTCCGACGGGAACGTGATCCTTTCCGGGACATCGGGCTTTGGCATGGATGGCAGCGACAGAGGTATATCTAACGCTGTCATCGATTTTACCCTCGATGGAATAGCCTATAGCTTCACGGATACCAAAAGCGTACTCAGTGGCTTTCCTGCTTTCGATGAAACCATCCCATGGACTCAGATCGGTTGCATAGGGAAGTGCGGCGCGCCTACCGTGCCCGAACCCTCGACCCTTCTCCTCCTCGGCAGTGGTTTGGCAGGACTTGGGTTAGTTAGGAGAAGGTTCAAGGGATAGAACTGCAACTTATCGAATATCAAAGCCCATTGGCCTGATACACTAATGGGCTTTTTTTATTGATTTCCGGAAGAACAATTGTATGCAACGTTAGTTTGAAAAATTACGACTTTCAGTCAACTCCGCACACAGCAAAGATACCTCGAAATGCGTTAACAGGTATTGTAAGCACAAATACTGTCTACAGCAGTTAACCCTGAACACGCTTTTGCGGCTTATCCATTAACTGCCATATATTCAGCAAAAGAACTTGAAGGCGGTATGGGAGGTTATCTTCTTGAAGGCCTTTTATTTGCATTTCATTATTTCTCCTCCTTTAGCTTTGCCTGTTTAAGGACGCTCTTAAGCGTTCCAGGCGCCGGGTCATCGTTCGGATGGCCAGCGATAGCAACCCTTCCAGCCTTTTGAGGATGCTTATATCGCCTGTGGCTTCCTTTTGTCGCAACCAACATGCCAGTCATCTTTTTCGATTAATCTTATTATATCTCGAATTTTCATTAAAGGATTTATTCGAAGGGGTAAAAATACTGACTATCCCCCATCCCGGCCTTCCGCCTGCTCGGGGGGAAGGAGAAAAATGCCAGGCTCTTAAACCTGCAATCCCCTCTTTTTTAAAGAGGGGCAAGGGGAGTTTATCAAATGCTCTTTTTATAATCCACCTTTCTCCCCCTTTAGCAAAGGGGGAACTGTCTTTTGCTTCGCTTTGCCCGCAATGGCAGGAGAGGAACCTATGCCTTCTCGGTCTTCTCCGCCTTCTTCGCTACCCTTATGAAAAGCTCGTCGAGCTGTTTTTGGTCGACGACTGAAGGGGCGTCGCTCATGAGGTCGGTTCCCTTCTGGGTCTTGGGGAAGGCGATGACGTCGCGGATGGATTCGGAGCCGGTGATTATCGCCATTATACGGTCGAGGCCGAAGGCTATGCCTCCGTGCGGAGGCGTGCCGAACTTCAAGGCCTCGAGCAAAAACCCGAACCTCCTCTCGGCCTCTTCCTTCAGTATGCCGAGCTTCTCGAATATCCTCGCCTGGGTCTCGCTCCTGTGTATGCGGATGCTTCCGCCGCCTATCTCGGCGCCGTTAAGCACGAGGTCGTAGGCCTTGGCGCGCACCTTCAAGGGGTCGCTATCGAGCTTGCCTAAATCCTCGTCCATCGGAGAGGTGAAGGGGTGGTGGACGGCGACGTATCTTTTTTCGGCCTCGTCGTATTCGAGCATGGGAAACTCCGTCACCCAGACGAAGTTGAACCCTTCCTTCGGTATCATGCCGAGCCTTCCGGCTATGTTTATGCGGAGCCTTCCGAGGACGGTATCGGCTGTCTGCTTCTTATCCGCCGCAAAGAGGATCAAGTCCCCGGCAGAGGCCTCAAGCGCCTCCTCTATCGCCTTCTTCTCGACATCGGTCAAAAACTTCGCTATCGGCGACTGCCAGCCCTCCGGCGCGAGCTTCACCCACGCAAGCCCCTTTGCCCCGAAGGAGACCGCCACTTCAGTAAGGTCGTCGAGGTCTTTTCTCGAAAACCCGGCCCCGCCCTTTACGCAAAGCGCTTTTATGACGCCCCCTTTCGCGGCCGCGTCGGCAAAGACCTTGAATCCCGAGCCTTTGAGCCTGTCCGTAAGGTCGTTAAGCTCAAGGCCGTAGCGCGTATCGGGGTTATCGACGCCGAACCTGCCCGTGGCCTCGGCGTAGGTGAGCCGCGGGAACGGCGTCTTGAGGTCGAGGCCGATCGCCTCCTTGAATATCGAAACGACAAGCCCTTCCATCATTTCGATCACGTCTTCCCTGTCCACGAAGCTCATCTCCGCGTCTATCTGCGTGAACTCCGGCTGCCTGTCGGCCCTCAAATCCTCGTCCCTGAAGCACTTCACTATCTGGAAGTACCTGTCGAAGCCGGATATCATGAGTATCTGCTTGAAGAGCTGGGGCGACTGGGGCAGGGCGAAGAAACTGCCGGGATTCAATCTGCTCGGCACGAGAAAGTCCCTCGCTCCTTCGGGCGTGGATTTGGTCAGCGCCGGGGTTTCCACCTCTATGAATCCCCTCTGCGACAGGTAGTTCCTGGCGGTCATGGCGACCCTGTGTCTCAGGATGAGCTTTTTCTGGAGCGACGGCCTCCTAAGGTCGAGATACCGGTACTTGAGCCTCGTGGTCTCGGCGACGTCGGTCTCGTCCTCGATGATGAACGGAAGAGGGGCCGAGTCGTTAAGGAGCTTGAGCTCCGCGGCGGCCACCTCGACGAGGCCGGTCTTCAAGGCCGGGTTCTCGGTGCCCTCCGGCCTTTTTCTTACGACGCCCTTCACGGCTATGACGTGCTCGCTCCTGAGTTCATGGGCCTTTTCGTGCACCGTCCCGCCGTCCGCCGGGTTGAAGACGAGCTGAACGATGCCCTCGCGGTCGCGAAGGTCTATGAATATGAGCCCGCCGTGGTCCCTCCTTCTCTGCACCCATCCGGCGAGCGTTATCTTTTTTCCTACGTAGTCCTGCGATACCTCCCCGCAGTACGAGCTTCTCTTCCAGTCCCCTGTCAAGTTTACCTCCGTTGAATGGCGCGTCGCCGGGCGCGGCTTTGCGGCGCCCGGACGTGTCTTGCGAACGCAAATAAAATATCAGGGGTTTATATCATATCGCCCGCCTCTTTTCAAAATTTAATCTTTTCGGGGCTGATGCCCCGGCGGCCTGGCGGCCGGCAGGTTCATCGAGGGGCGAAAGCGTTTAAAACGCATGATGAAAAATCCGTTTTTCCACACAACCGTGAAAAAATCCTCAATATGGCCTTGACAATTTTGGAATGGTCATCTAAACTAAGCGGGTAAATAAGTTTATAGACGGGTTTGTACGCAAGGCTTTAGTCCTGAAGTGCCAAAACCCCTATGACTTATGAAAATCAGAAGAAAGGAGGTTTTGCGATGCCTTCAGGAAAAGTAAAGTGGTTCAACGAGTCCAAGGGTTTCGGTTTCATAGAGCAGGACTCAGGCGAAGACGTATTCGTTCACTACACATCCATCCAGGGCAATGGTTTCAAAACCCTGAAAGAAGGTCAGAGGGTCGCCTTTGAAGTCACGAAAGGCCCCAAGGGTCTAAAGGCCGAGAACGTAATCCCGAGCTAAGGGCCGCTGAACCTCCCGGCGGCAAGCAGCGGGCCTCTATAACGAGGTTGCGGCGCGCACAGCCGGGGAATCTACCCTAAAAAGATTAAAAACGGATTTGAGCGCGCGGCCATGCCGCGCGCTCAATCGAAGAATTTGAAAATGCGTCGCGAGCGCAATCCCCGCCAGCGGGGAGAGTCGAGACCGGCGTGCCGATGATAAAATGCCCTTGTCGTCATGACGACCGGGGCATTTTATTTGGCCGGGGCGTTTTATTTCATGCGGCCGCCCTGTTTTTGCTGATATACTTGTATCCGATCCGCTGAAACTCCCGACGTGAGGTGCGGCATGGAAGAAAGGGCAATGGACGTCGTGCCGGGGCTTGAGGGCATCCCGGCGGCTGAAAGCGCCATAAGCTACATCGACGGGGAGGCCGGGATACTCGAATACCGCGGCATCCCCATAGAGACTCTCGCCGAAAGATCAACGTTCCTCGAAACCGCCTACCTGCTTATCTTCGGAAGGCTCCCGAAGAGGCACGAATACGAGAAGTGGCGGAACGACGTCACCTTCCACACGAGGCTCAAGCTCAAGATACTCAGGGTCATGGAGTATCTGCCCGAAAACGGCCACCCGATGCATTATCTCCAGGCCCTGACCTCGGCCATGGGCATGTACTATCCGGCCCGCGACACCCTCGACCCTGAGGCGCGCTACTGGTCGGCGGTGCGCCTCATAGCAAAGCTCCCGACCATAGTCGCGGCCACGCACAGGCTGAGGCACGGGGACTCGCCGATACAGCCGAGGAACAACCTTTCGTTCGCCGCCAACTTCTTCTACATGCTTTTCGAGCGCGAGCCCGACCCCCTCTTCGAGAGGATCCTCGACGTCATCCTCGTGCTTCACGCCGACCATACGATGAACGCCTCGACCTTCAGCGCGCGCGTCGTCGGCTCGACCCTCGCCGACCCGTATACGATAGTATCGAGCGCGATAGGGACGCTCTCCGGCCCGCTTCACGGCGGCGCGAACGAGGAGGTCGTCCGCATGATAGGCGAGATAGGCTCGAAGGACAGGGTCAGAGAATACGTCGAGGCCAGGCTCGCTAAAAAAGAGAGGATCATGGGCATCGGCCACAGGGTATACAGGACGAAAGACCCGCGCGGCGAGGTGCTGAAGGCTTATATCGGAAAGCTCGTTGCAAGGAAGCTCATCGACCCGGAACTTACCGGAATATCCGAAGAGATCGAAAAAGTCGTGGCCGAAAAGCTCGCGGCAAAGCGCCTCCACCCGAACGTGGATTTCTACTCCGGGATAGTCCTTACGGGCATGGGCATACCCACGGAGCTTTTCACGCCGGTATTCGCCATGTCCAGGGTTTCGGGGTGGCTCGCCCACTGGATGGAGCAGCTTCAGACGAACCGCATATACCGCCCGACTCAGAAATACACCGGCCTGCGCGCCCAGCCTTACGTAACCATGGAAGAGCGCAAGTAACCCGGTTAGCGGGGGCCATCTGCAAGACGGCCCCTGCCCGGCTTGAAGGAGAGGAGCGACCTTGAAAACACCTGAGGCCGGAAGACTCGCCGCGCGGTTCGTCCTGTGCGTCGCGCTCCTCCTTCTTGCCGCCGGATGCTCCGGCGCCATAATCCGCATCTCCGACAACAGGGAGGTCGGCATGCCCGCCCTCGTCGAAAGCGCCAAAAACGCGCGCATCGTACTCATCGGCGAGGTGCACACCGAGATGGCGAGCCACGACGACCAGCTCGCCATAATAGAGGCCCTGAAAAACGCGGGCCTCAACTTCGCCATCGGCATGGAGATGTTCCAGGCCAAAGACCAGCCGCTACTCGACAGATGGACAACAGGGGCCATGAGCGAGGCCGAGTTCAAGAAGGTCTACTACTCGAACTGGCACGTCCCGTGGAAGGATTACAGGGCCATCCTCGTCTACGCGAGGGACAACAGGATCCAGGTCATAGGGCTCAACGTCTCGCAGTCGGTGATGTACGATGTGTTCGCTAAGGGATACGGCGCCCTGACGCCCGCGGAGCGCGCCAAGATACCCGGGGTTCAGTGCGTGGTTGACAAAACCTACGAGGATTTCATACGAAAGGCGATGGCCGAGCACACCTTCAAGGGCATGTCGTTCACCAGGTTCTGCGAGGCCCAGCTCGTGTGGGACACCGTGATGGCGAGAAATTCGGTGAAATACCTCGATGCGCACCCCGGCACGAAGCTCGTGGTGCTCGCCGGGAGCGGGCATTCGTGGAAGCGCGGCATCCCGGCGCAGGTAAGGAAGATATCCAACTATCCCTGCCTCGTCATCCTCCCTGAGATACCGGGCAAGCTCGACAGGCGGACGGTCACGACCGGCGACGCCGATTACCTGGCGCTCGACCCGGTTTTACCGTGACGCGCCGCCGTCATGCTCGTCGAAGAGCCTTTTAAGCTCGCCTGAGCAGTCGCGGAACGCGCTCAAAACGCCGGGGGAGAACCACGCGGCCGAGTTGTCTATCGTCCGGCAGGCCGTTTCGTGGTCGAACGGCTCCTTATAGGGCCGTCTGCTCCGCATGGCGTCGTATATGTCCACGATATGCACGACCTGCCCCGAAAGCGGTATTTCGTCGCCCTTCAATCCCCTCGGATAGCCGGAGCCGTCCCAGTTCTCGTGATGGGTAAGGGCTATTTCGGAGCCTGCCGCGAGTATGTCCGAATCCGAGTCGCGGAGCATGTCCGCGCCGATGACCGTATGCCTTTTCATTATGGCGGACTCCCCGGCCGTGTGCCTGTCTTTTTTGAGAAGTATGGAGTCCGGGATGCCTATCTTGCCGATGTCGTGCATGGTGCTCGCGAAAAAGATCGACTCCGCCTCGGCCTCGCCGAGGCCCATGCGCCTGGCGAGGAGCTGGGAGTCGAGGCTTATCCTTTTTATGTGGCCGCCGGTCTCCCTGTCCCTGTACTCGGCGGCGAGCGTAAGCCTGTAGACCGTCTCGATGTAGCCGTGCCTTATCTTGCGGAACGCGTCCTCGAGCTTTTCGCTCTTGTCGTTCACCTCGACCTCAAGCAGCTTGCCGTGCTCGACGAGGTAGTCCTCGTAGCGCTTGACCTTGAGAAGATTTTTTATCCTTACCGTGAACTCATGCTCGTCGAAGGGTTTTGAAAGGAATTCCGACGCCCCGGCCTCCAGCCCCCTTACCCTCGAAGGGCTGTCCGCGAGAGAGGTGACCATTATGAAGGGAAGATGCGCGGTTAGAGGGTCTTCCCTCAGCCTGCCCGCCACGTCGAACCCGTTCATGCCGGGCATGACCACGTCGATTATGGCGATGTCGGGCTTGAAGTCGCGGGCCTTCTCAAGGGCCTCGAGCCCGTTGTTGACGGCGAGGAATTCGCAGTCGAGCCCCTTCAGGAAGTCCGCGTAAAGGCGGAGATAGAACCGGTCGTCGTCCACCACGAGCACGCGCGCCTTGCGGTTGCCGGAGGGCTGAATCATGTCTCTCCTCTCCCGATGTCGTCCGTTTGCCTGCGCCGAACACCCGCGAAGGACATCCTTTGCCGGGGCCGGACCGCCTCGACAGAGGTTATTACGAACGGCGGGCCGTGTCAAGAGGCGCTTTCAGCCGCGCCGGGAGGCAAAACGCCCGCCTGCCGGAGCCGCATACTGAAACTTGTGCTTGACTCCGCCGGGGCATTCCATTATCATGTGCGGAATCCGATAAAAGGATTTTACGGCTTGACGGATACCGGACGAATTTGATCGAGACCCCACTGAAAAAAACGCGCCTGCTCCTCCTCGCCGCGATACGGCGGGCATCGGGGCTTGTGCGCTCAAGCGGCGCGGACGGAGCCGGATCCGGCATGAGAGGCTTCAAGCCGGTCATTGCCGTTGCCGGCGTCGGGATCGCCTTTTTCCTGGCTGTTTTTATCGTCGTAAGCCCCAGCGCATTCTCGCAGCTCTTCTCGGACGTCGCTCCGCCAACCCCGTTGCCGCCGAACGCCGCGGCGCCTGTCCGGCCTCCCGCCGACCCGAAGACCGAAAGATACGACTTCAAGCTCGGCAAGGACGACACCTTCTACAGCCTGATGTCTTCATTGAAGACGCCCGGCCCGGAGATAAGCGCGATAGCGGAAAAGGCGCGCCCCATCTACGACTTGAAGCGACTCAGGAAGGGCACGGTACTGCGGGTCTATAGCGTTGACAACAGGTGGTCGAAGATAGAGTACGCCTTCGGCGACTACGAGACCCTCGTGGTCGAGTCGGCCGGCGGAGTGAGGGCCTACAAGACCGAGCTTCCTCACGAGAAAAAAACGACGCTCATCTCCGGCACGATAGAGAATTCCCTCTACGAGGACGGCGTAAAGGCAGGGGCTGACCCCCGGCTTATAATCGAGCTTTCAAACATATTCGCCTGGGACGTGGACTTCGCGTCTGACCTGAGGCACGGCGACTCGTTCAGCATACTCGCCGAGATGCTCTACGTGAACGGCAGGCCCGTAAGGGCGGGCCGCATCCTCGGGGCCGAGATGGTGAACGGCGGCAGGAAATACACCGCCATATACTTCGCGGACAAAAATGGCGGCGGCTATTACGACGCCGGCGGGAAGTCCCTCGAAAGGACACTCCTCAAGTCGCCTCTCCGGTACAGCCGCATAACGAGCTACTTCACCAACCGCCGGTTCCACCCGGTGCTCAAGGTATACAGGCCGCATCACGGCATAGATTACGCGGCACCGACCGGAACCCCGGTCGAGGCGGCCGGGAGCGGAAAGGTCATCTTCGCGGGCTGGAAGAACGGCTTCGGGAACTTCATCGCCGTAAGGCACATCGGGAACTTCACGACCGGCTACGGCCACCTCTCCAGGATAGCGCGCGGCATAAGGCCCGGAGCTAAGGTGAGGCAGGGCGAGGTCATAGGCTTCGTGGGCGCGACCGGCATCGCCACCGGGCCGCACCTCCACTACGAGGTGAGGATAAACAACAGGCCCGTAAACCCGCTTTCCATCAAATCGATACCCGAGAGGTCGCTCGCCGGGCGCGAAAGGGCGAAGTTCGCCTCAACGCGCCGCAGCGTCATGGGCAGGCTCGAGGCGACGGCCGTCGCCGGGCGCGCCCCACGGGCGAATCTCCTCTATTCCAAATCGAACTGATCGTTCAGGGGCGGTATCAGGCCGCCTTTTATCCGGGCCTTTTGCCGTCCGGTTTTACGGATTGCGCTTGAACGCGGCCGCGTGATATATTCAGGCCTGCGGCAAGGGTAAACCTTGCCCAGCGTT
Source organism: Deltaproteobacteria bacterium (assembly GCA_021825035.1). Lineage (GTDB taxonomy): Bacteria > Desulfobacterota > GWC2-55-46 > GWC2-55-46 > GWC2-55-46 > JAKAIQ01. The sequence goes on from JAKAIQ010000007.1 coordinate 12,740, forward strand.
TTAATCTTTTTCCGGGTCGATCCCCCGGCTGAACGCGCTGGCGTAAGAAGATTCATAAAATTCCATGGGCCAGGGGTGAAACGCGCGTAAGGATGGAGGCAGGGCGAGCGAGCCAGGGCAGAAAGACGCGAGCAGTATCTATGCGAGCGTCCCAAGCGGCGAGCGAGGAGGACGGAGGCCGTAGCGCAGGGAACGCCCTGGTCCGAAGTGCGCGGCAGCGCGCAAAAGGCCCTGTCGCGCGGCGCAGACAGTTGGTTTTTTAATTTTTTTCCGGGTCGATTCCCCGGATAAAGATATGTTGCTCCCCAGCGGTTTAGGGGGGAGGCTTAGAGAGGTGAACATGCCGGCAGACAGCGCAATCGACGTCGAAAACTACAGGGAAGAAATGGGCAAGATCCTCGCCAAACACGGCCTGGGGCCTGAAAACCTCCAGTTCGTCGAGAGGTTCGAGAACGACCCCAACCCCCTGAGGATCGCCAGGAACATGAACATCGTCAGGAAGATAATCTTCAAGAAAAACATCTCCCCCGAAGAAAGGCGCGCCGCCATAGCGGCCCTGCACAGGTTCGAGAAGCCGGACTTAGACCTCTTGAACGACGACTTGGCCTTCGTAAGCCACGTTCTTCTGCACGAGATATGCCGCATAATCAGCAGGTGGAGGAACGAGTACGAGTGCGACAAGTGGGCGTTCTACGAGCTTAAAAACATGAACGTCGATTAGGCGCGTGCGCCGCGCCAGCCAATGTTTTAGGGTCTGGCAGAGGCGTTTCTGGAAGCACCGGAGACGGACTTTCGCAAGCATTGCGACTACATCCATCTGAACAATCTTTGCGCTTACAGCTGGTCTCCAGGTAAAGGCACTTCTGCGCCTACATCATCTATCCGCGGCAAAGACGGCGTGGACGAAGGCGTATTCCGCAAGCAGAAGCCATTTACAAATTTTCATTTTCTGTCCGTTTTAGCCCGTTTTGTGGCGGTTTGTTAGAAAAATGTTAGAAGGGTAAAGCCCGTTGATTCAAGCCTCGATGGCGGTAAAATAGCCCCAGGGTTGCGGCCTTGGGGCTTCCGTTGTCTTGACATAAATTGTATATATGGTATATAATACCATATAAGAGAGAGTATGCTTGAAAAAAAAGGCCGCGCTTATAATAAAGGACAGGACGGAGTTTGAGGACGGCTCCGTCATGGAGATAAAGCTGTGGCAGGTGCCGCCTTCCGATGATAAGCCGCATGGCTATAAATATTCGCTTGTTTACATTGTAAAGGGCAGAAGGATAATAGGCTATGACAATGCAGAGGGCAAGGGAGACCACAGGCATTTACAGGAGAAAGAGGAGTCTTATAAATTCAAGGACGTGGACAGGCTTTTGAAAGATTTCCTTGACGATGTTACGAGGATTAAAGGGGGTGTGCGGCATGAAGATAAAAAGGGTTAAGATAGGCATTAAAGGGCAAAAGGAGTCTTTGGAGGATTTCAGAAGGGCCGCAAAAGCCATTGAGCGCGGCGAGAAGCCAAAGAAAAGCAGGGGGGTTTATTTTGAGAACCTCGACACGTTCAGGCGGGCATTGACGGCGAAACGGCTGGAGATGCTTCACGCCATAAAGGAAAGCCGCCCTTCTTCCGTGTATGAGCTTGCCAAGACTCTCGACAGGGATATAAAGAACGTAACGCAGGACTTGGAATATCTCAGTGATATAGGACTTGTCGAGATGAAAAGAACCAGGGATAAAAGGGAGCGAATCACGCCCGAAGTAAATTACGACAAGATCGATTTGGAGATAGCGGTCTGAACCTTTGGAGGATGTAGCTCTAACAAAAAGCCTTGGGCCTAAAAGCCTGGGGTTTTTTTATTAAGGGAAGGATTGAAAAATATTGAGCATTATTGATATACTCCTGCAAACCATTATGCGAATGGGATAATACGGTATTTATTTGGGGACAACCTTGCAATCAACCTTTGAGAAGATACTTAAAAACCTTGACCCCGCGTGCGGCTCCGGCGGCTTTCTTTTGCATGCGCTCGATGAAGTCCGCGCGCAAGCCAAAAAATTTTATCCCGACGAGGAAAAGGAGCAGTGGCGATATTGGCACGATTTCGCGCAAAATAACCTTTTCGGCATTGAGATAAATGATTCAATCGCGCGCGTTGCCAAAATGAACATGATTATCCATGACGACGGTCATACGAACGTTATCGGAGACGACGCGCTCAACGATATTGAAAAAATGACGGCGAAAAATCCGGGCTTCGCACGGAATCGTTTTGACTTTATCGTTACCAATCCGCTATTTGGCGCGAATGTGAAGCGGAGTGAGCACCCTTATCTTGAAAAGTTTGTGCTTGGCAAAAAGACGGACGCGAAAGGCAAGGTAAAAGCGATGGACAATCAGAAAACCGAGATTTTATTCATTGAGCGCTGTATAGATTTTCTAAAACCGGAAACCGGCCAAATGGCGATTGTTTTGCCGGACGGCATTTTGACGAATTCATCGCTTCAATACGTCCGTAATTTTCTGATGGAACGAAGCCAGATTTTGGCCGTTGTCTCCCTTCCACAATTTTCCTTTACTCATTTCGGCGCGGGCGTAAAATCGTCGCTTGTTTTCGTGAGACGGAATGGGATGAAAGCGAAGCCGAAGCGTTATAAAATTTTCATGGCCATCGCTGAACATATCGGATATGACGCTACGGGTAAAAACGACCCGAAAAACGATTTGCACACAATTTTGAAAGAATATGAGAAATTCAAAAGCTAAAACAACGGGTGAATCCCCGCAGATATTTACCGTCTGGAGCGACGAGGTTATTTCTGGTGGCCGTTTGGACGCTAAGTATTGGATACCTGCAATCCGCGAACTTCAAGAAGCGATACAGAATGGAAAATATAAATCGCAAAAGCTCGGAGATTTCATTACCGACATTCGCTACGGCGTTTCGACTACAAACGAGTATGTTGATGTCGGGATACGGCTTTTACGAATTCTGAATTTGAAAGATGAAGGACTTGATTTGAGTGATGTCGTTTATCTGCCGGAAGAAGCGCGTGCAGAAATCGGCAGAGCGTTTGTCCACGAGGGCGATATGCTTATTTCTCGAAGCGGCTCTGTTGGTATTGTTGTTGTCGTTCCGAAAGAGGCGGAAGGTTTTGCATTCGGTTCATTTATGATCCGCTTCACACTAAACGATAAAATCAACAAGCAGTATGTCGCCGCATGGCTCAATAGCGAAGCGAGCCGAAAATTGATTGAACGAGAAAAAATCGGAGCAATTCAAGGCAACATTACGATTGAAACGATAAAGAATTTTGATATTCCTTTCCCGCCTCTTTCGGTTCAGAAAGAAGTCGTTGAGAAAATCCAAGCGGCATACGACGAGAAGCGAAAGAAAGAGGAGGAAATCAAGAAAATCCTCGCCTCCATTGATGGGTTCGTGCTTGGCGAACTTGGCATAAGCGTCGAGGGCGAGCACGAGAGAGAGAGAGTAAGTGAACGCGCGCCGGAAATCTATGTTACCTGGAGCGATGAAATTGAACGTCGAATTGACCCGAATTTTTACCGGCCATACTATCAAAAATTACTTCGTGCGATTGAGGTCAAGAATAATGCGCGGCTCGGCGAGTTGGTAGAATTATCGAATGAAACTTGGGACCATAATACCATTTTCGCCGATACTTTTCCGTACATTGAGATAAGCGCGATTGACCTAAAAACAGGCGACATTGCCGGAATAGAACAAATACCAATAACTGATGCGCCGAGCCGCGCAAAAATGTTAGTCCGGCAAGGCGATATTATCGTCTCTACCACGCGCCCTAATCGCGGAGCAATCGCAAAAATTGAAAAAGAGCAAGACGGCAGTATTGCCTCAACCGGATTTGCTGTTTTGCGCGAGATGAAAACCAATAAAATATCAAAAGATTTTCTATTCGTGATGTTGCGCTCCATTCTTTCACTTAAACAAATGGAGCAACGGACAACGGGTGGAAACTATCCCGCAATCACGCCGGAAGATTTGAAGCAAATCTGGATCGTCTTGCCGGACAAAGTAAAGCAGGAGAAAATCATAAGCGGCGTTCAGTCGTCCTACTCAAAAATGCGAACTCTGCGCGCGCAAGCGGCTGAAGTTTTGGCCGGAGCACAGAAACAAGTCGAGCAGATGATTTTGGCATAAACTCGCTGAACCCGCAAAGTAATGGGAGAGGCCACAGCCGCCGGTTATAATGAGTCCGCTGGCGTTTGCAAGAGTTTTCCAAAGAAACAGATTCTTACGATTGAAAAATTATTAAACGGAACGGAGCAGGCACTTTATCCAGATTTGAGCAGAAAAGGGCTTACCTTCAAAAAAGCAAAGGCGGAAGAAAAACAGCACGATCAAAAAGACCTTTTCAAAGCTGAATAACAACAAAGAAACAGTCCTGCCCTTGGCCCTTCCCCCAAGCCTTATCTTCCAGGAGAGCCGCGGCTAATGAGACAACTGTATGAAAAGAAGATATAATCCTTTCAAACGCAGGCCTTCCAGCCCGGTTGGGTTGACTGCTTCGCCGTATTGATGCCTTTCCTTATTAGCGCAGTCCAAAGAAAAAGGGGCTACGGCCATGGTGCCGCCATTAACCCGGGCAACGAAAAAGGCCGCGTTTCCATTGCGGAAAACGCGGCCCGAATCTGGTAGCGGGGCTAGGATTTGAACATAGGACCTTCGGGTTATGAGCGCGTTCCAATCAAATTTCATAACCGGGCCTTTTACCTGCACATTGTTGAATTATAAGCGTTTTTTGGCCTTCCGTCCTTTACGTATTTTCCGCCGTTTAAGGCCGTTTTGGACGATTTCGGTTACGATTTGGTTACGATTATGGCCGCATGCCCGCCTGATTTATTGAAGGTACTAGTGGCAAGCCCTATTATCCGCTGTTTTACATGCGTACCCCATAGCCCTGTACCCTCTAATCCGCTTTTCGTACATCCGGTCAAGGACCGGCACCTCTTTGTCGACGTAATCGTAGATCTGCACGACATTCTTTCCTTCATTGTAACGATGGAGGCGACCGGCATATTGCTGGAGGGTGCCTCTCCATGAAATGGGCATAGCAAGGAAAAGAGTATCAAGTCGGGCATCGTCAAAGCCTTCCCCGATGTAGCGTCCCGTGGCGATTATGACACGCTCTTCATCTCCTCGAATCTCGGATAAGCGCTCTGCCGCTTCCTTTCTTTGCTTCTTCCCCATACCGCCCTTTAACACAATGATATTCTTTACGAAGTTTTTCAGCATCCCGGCCAGCTTTTCCACATGGTCGGCCCGTTCGGTAAGGATAAGGGGTGAGCGCCCCTCGGTAAGCGTCTTAAGAAGGTCATCGAAAATCATCTCGTTTCGGCGCTCATCTTGAGCAAGAGCGGCGTAGATGTCCTGTATGCCAGCCTTTTCTGTGTTGGGGATTCTAAAGCTTGTTACCCTCGGCACAACTATATGCTCAAAGGGTCTTAGTGCCGCCTGCTTTCTTGCATCAACCCGGTAGCGTACCGGGCCGCATTGCATCACTATTATCGGGTGATGGCCGTCTTTTCGCTGAGGGGTTGCGGTTAGGCCTACGACATAGCTGGCCTTTGCTTCCTTCAATACCTGTTCAAAGCTGAAGGCCGAGATATGATGGCACTCATCGACGATTATCTGTCCGTACCCCGCCACCATGTCCTTAACCGTCCCTTTTCTATTGAGGCTCTGTATGATGCCTATGTCGATAATTCCGGTGCTCCTGTCCTTGCCGCCTCCGATTCTACCGATTGCTGCTTTGTCGTCATCGGACTTCAAGAACATATTCAGGCGCTCATGCCACTGGTCCATGAGATGCCTGCGGTGTACCAGCACCAGCGTATTCACTCCTCTTTTCGCTATGAGCCAGGCCGCGACAACAGTTTTCCCAAAGGCGGTTGCGGCGGAGAGTATCCCGATATCATGTTGTAGAATAGCATTGGCCGCTTCTTCCTGCGAAGCACGGAGTTCACCTTGGAAAGCAATATCTATTAGACTGCCGGTGAACCGCTCATCGGCCACATCCGCCTTGACCCGATTGTCTTCAAGAAAAGTTATTACCTCATCCAGACATCCACGCGGAAGCCCGATATGTTTCGGAAAGTCCTCGGAGCATGAGATTATCCTTGGCTTGTCGAAGGTCGAAAGGCGCATGGCCTGGGCACGATAGAACTCGGGGTTCTGGAAGGCCGCAAGCCTCTTTAGCCTGTTGAGCATAACATCCGGGCAGCCCTTCTTCTCCACATAGACCATATTGCCATCACCTTTACCGTCTCCGGGAGAGGCCCGTCAACCGGCTTTTCGGCGGTACTGGACTTACTTTTTGCGGATGGCGTGAGCGTCCACGGGTCTTCCTCATCGTCTTCAGTGGCGCTCACCCTTACACCCACGATACTGCCTTTCCTTGCCGCGTCTCTTACGATTCTTTCCACCTCTTCGACGCTCATTCTTCTAACCGTGGAAAGAAATGCCCATTGGTCGGGATAAGGAATGAGCCTCTCATCCAGGAATACCGTATTGACCTTTTCCCTCGGGCCGCGCTGGAGCGGCGGCGCAATGAGGTTTCCGAACCCGCCCTTCGGCATGGTATCCTGGTTCGGGAAAAACCTGTCGTAAGAGTCAAGGCCGACCTGGTGCCTTCTATCCATGGCGCTTGTCAGTATTGCCGAGCCGAGTTTCCTGGCGAGGACCGCCGGTATGGGCTCCTCGAAGAATATCCAGACATGGCCGCCTTTACCTGAACGGGAACGCTCAAGGGCTGCCGGGACTCCCATAACTTTTGCTGTTTCGATGAAGGCGGAAGCGTCTTCCTGCCAGCTTGTTTTATCGAAGTCCGCTGCAAGGAAACAACACGCCTCGTCCGCAAGCATCGGATAGATGCCGATGGTGTGTCTGCCTGTAAGATGGTTCTGGATCACATCATCGGTTACAGGCAGGAACTTCCGGTTCTCGCACTCGGAGCACTTGACATTCGGCTTCCTGCACAGAACCCTCTCCCATTCGTTTGAACATGCTGGAGAATAGCCTGATCTACCATTCTTACCTTCCCAGCGGACGGGGTAAACATCGTTCCTGCCGCGAAAGAGGCTACGGAAGAGGGCTATCTTAACGTCCGGGGGAGAGTCGTTTGTAACGGGTGCCGAAAGGGACTGTGTGGAAGGTTTTTCTGCGTGAATGCCGAGGAGTATTTTAAGCCTTTCGTTTTCTTCCCTCAGTCGAGTGCATTCTGCAAGTGCTTCTTTGAGTCTATCTTCAATATCATCGAAAGAGGTCATTCAGTGTCTTCAGCGTATTATGAAGTCTATATCAAGGACGGTCGGA
>JAKAIQ010000189.1 GCA_021825035.1 Deltaproteobacteria bacterium
ACCATATAACAACAAAAAAACTTACGAAGCAAGCTTCGAGGAATTTAACCCGTAGAGATTAAATCTATCCGCCTCCCCAGGCCTTTCGACTCTTGCTGTTTATTGTTACGAAGCCCCGCATCTTCTCAAGCCTCGCGCCGCCTATTCCCTTTACTTCCAGAAGTTCGTCGATCGTCCGGAACCCTCCAAGCTCCTCTCTTTTCTCTATTATCCTCCGCGCCGTCTTTTCGCCCACCCCTGGAAGAAACATAAGCTCCTTGCGCCCTGCGCTATTGATATCGACCGGGAATACGGGCAATTTCCCTCTTGCCGCAGACGGTTCGATGGCGCTTTCGACGTCAACCCGGAGAGCGGCGTCAGCGGTTCCATCCGGAACGCCTGCGCTTCGAAATGAAAACCTTGAAGTATTTAAAAGAAAGACTGCAAGAAATACTGTGGAAAGGATAAGAAAAGCGGCGTTTCTCCCGTCGGGCCTCACTTGACCTTTTTGCCTTTTCTGTCCTTGAAAAGCTTGTACTCGAGACTGTCTACAAGCGCCTGCCAGCTTGCTTCTATTACGTTTTCAGAGACCCCGACCGTACCCCATTTGTCCCTGCCGTCGCCGGATTCTACCAGGACCCTTACCTTGGCTGCCGTACCCTCGAGGCCGCCGAGCACTCTAACCTTAAAGTCCAGAAGCCTCACGTCCCTGATCTTCGGGTAGAACCTTTCGAGGGCCTTGCGCAGCGCCGCATCGAGGGCGTTTACCGGACCATTGCCTTCGGCGGCCGTATGCTCCACGATGCCGTCGACCTCAAGCTTTATCGTCGCTTCCGAAAACGGGGATTCATTCTCCTTTTTCTTCTCGTCTATGACGCGGAAGCCGAGGAGATTGAAGTACTTTTTCTTTTTCTTGAGGGCCTTCTGAATGAGAAGCTCAAACGACGCATCCGCGCCTTCATACTGGAAGCCCTGCAGTTCAAGGGTCTTGAGTTCGTTAAGGGCCTCCTGAACGGCCTCCGCGTTGCTCTTTATATCTATCCCGTACTCCTCGGCCTTATATATGATGTTCGACTTGCCTGCAAGGTCGGACACAAGCACCCTCTGACGATTGCCCACGAGTTCCGGCTTTATATGCTCGTACGTGAGAGGATTTCTTACGACCGCGCTTACATGAACGCCTCCCTTGTGCGCGAAGGCGCTGTCGCCTACATAGGGCTGATGCTTCGAGTGCGGCAGGTTGGCAATCTCGTAAACGAACCGTGCCGTTTCGCGGAGCTTTGCAAGGCGCTCCGCGCTTATGCAGTCGATATTCATCTTGAGCTTAAGGGCCGGGATTATCGAACAGAGGTTCGCGTTGCCGCACCTCTCGCCGAAACCGTTTATCGTCCCCTGGACCATGCGCGCCCCCTCCCTTACGGCCATGAGGCTGTTGGCAACCGCCGTCTCGGAGTCGTTATGGGCGTGAATGCCGATCGGCGCAGAGACCTTTCCCGCAAGTTCCCTCATAATGTCTCCGACATCGAAGGGAAGCGTCCCCCCGTTGGTGTCGCAAAGCACGATAAAATCCGCCCCGGCGCTTTCAGCCGCCGAAATCGTCTTTACGGCATAGCCGGGGTCCTCCCTGTAGCCGTCGAAGAAATGCTCGGCGTCATAAAAAACGGCATCCACCCTGGATTTGAGGTACCTTATCGAATCGAAGATCATTTCGAGGTTCTCCTCCGGGGAGACCCTCAGGGCCTTCGAGACGTGAAGCTTCCACGATTTGCCGAATACTGTTATTGCCGGTGTCCTCGAAGCCAGAAGCGCCTTTATGTTGGAGTCGTCTCCAGCCTTTATTCCGGCCCTCCTCGTTGAACCGAAGCTAACGAGCATGGAATTATGCAGCTTTCTGGAGCGCATCGTTTTGAAGAATTCGATGTCCCTTGGGTTACTCCCAGGCCAGCCGCCCTCAATGTAATGTATGCCGAGGTCATCCAACCTGCAAGCGACACCGACCTTGTCCTCGACAGAAAGAGAGATATCCTCGGCCTGGGTGCCGTCCCTTAATGTTGTATCATAAAGTTTCATTATAAGCGCTTGATAGACCTATCTTTCTTCCAGGATCTCTTCCCTGCCAAGTCCGAACGCATCGTGAAGGACACGCACGGCAAGCTCCGTATATTTAATGTCCACAACGCAGGATATCTTTATCTCCGAAGTTGAGATCATCTGTATGTTTATCCCTTCTTTAGAAAGGACCTCGAACATCTTCGACGCTATGCCGGCATGACTCCTCATCCCGGCCCCGACTATGGAGACCTTGGCTATATTGGTGTCGCCTATGACGTCCATCGCGCCTATCTCGCCGGCCGTCTCCTTGATAATCTTGAAGGCCCTCTTGAAGTCGGTCTTCGTGACCGTAAACGTTAGGTCGGTGTGGGCGTCGTGGCTTATATTCTGCACTATCATATCGACGTTTATCCCTGCCTCGGTCAACGGACGGAAGAGCCTTGCCGCTATGCCGGGCCTGTCAGGCACCCGCAGGACCGAGATCTTGGCCTCGTCCTTATTGTATGTCACGCCTGAAACAGCGACCTTTTCCATCTCCCTGTCCTCCTTGCATACCAGCGTCCCCGGCGCGTCGTTGAAAGAAGACCTGACCATGACCGGGATATTGTATTTTTTTGCGAACTCGACCGATCGCGTCTGGAGCACCTTGGCGCCGAGGCTTGCCATCTCGAGCATCTCGTCATACGACACCCTGTTCAATTTTCTCGCATCCTGGCAGATGTTCGGGTCGGTCGTATACACGCCTTCGACGTCGGTGTATATCTCGCACAGGTCGGCCTTGAGCGCGGCGGCAAGGGCGACGGCCGTGGTATCGGACCCGCCGCGGCCGAGCGTCGTTATGTTGCCGTCGGTGTCCACCCCCTGAAAGCCGGCTACAACGACGATAGTCCCCTTTTCTATCTCGGCCATAATCCTGGCGCCGTCTATGCCCTCTATACGCGCTGAACCGAACTGCGAGTCCGTAACTATGGGCACCTGGTGCCCAAGGAGGCTCTTCGCCTTATAGCCCATCTCCTTCAAGGCAAGCGCAAGAAGCCCTACGGTCACCTGCTCGCCGGTCGAGATAATAACGTCGTACTCACGGCCTATGGGAAATTCGCTCGCATCGTGCGCAAGCCCGACGAGCTTGTTGGTCTCGCCGGACATCGCCGAAAGGACGACTACCAGCGAATTCCCGGCATTATAGCTATTCACGGCTCTGCCGGCGACGTGTCTTATTCGCTCGATATTCGCAACAGACGTCCCGCCGTATTTCTGAACAACCAAAGCCATTGTACTCTCCTGCAGACATTAAATGACTATTTGCAAAAAAACGTTCAGGGCTTTTAGGCGCTTATATGCGCTCAGTTGTAAAATAAAGTAAAAAACGGCTTCTCTTCTATTTTTTTCTTCCTATCTTGTGTATCGCCATGCCGTGGACGTCCTCAGCCGCCTCAAGCGTTATCTCGGGAAGCGTCGGATGGGCATGGATCGTTTCGACGATATCCTCAACCTTTGCTCCAATCCTTACGGCAAGCGTTACCTCCGAAAGAAGGTCGGTCGCATGGGCGCCCACTATAGAGCATCCGAGAACTCTATCCGTTGACGGGTCCGCCACTATCTGCACGAACCCATCGGTTTCGCCCATGCCAAGGGCCTTTCCGCTCGCGGCATACGGGAACCTGCCGACAGCAACAGGTATGCCTTTCTCGGCGGCGTCCTTTTCCTTCAAGCCAACGCTCCCTATCTCCGGGTCCGTAAAGGTGCCCGCCGGTACGGCGGAGTAGTCCATGCTTTTGGATTTACCGAGGGCGTTAGAAACGGCTACGATGCCCTGGACGGAGGCGACATGGGCAAGTAGCATCTTTCCGGTGACGTCGCCTATGGCATAGATGCCCTTAACGTTGGTCTCCATCTTCTCGTTGACCGTTATGCGGCCCCTGTCAAGGGTAACACCCGCGTTTTCGAGCCCTATCCGCGATGAGTTGAAGCTCCTTCCTATGGTTACAAGCACCTTCTCCGTAAGAAACTCCCTGCCGTCATCAAGACGCGTCTTGACGCCGTTTTCCACGGCCCTTACTTCCTCGACAGAGACCTCTGTTAATACGTTGACCCCCGTATCCTTATATCTCTTGAGTATCACCCTCGAGACCATCTTGTCCTCGTTCGATAGTATCGTCGGGAGAAGCTCCACTATCATCACCTTGCTCCCGAAGGCTAAAAAGAGGGTGGCGAACTCGCAGCCCATTACGCCGCCGCCTATTATGAGGATGCTTTCCGGAACCTTCCTCAG
>JAKAIQ010000190.1 GCA_021825035.1 Deltaproteobacteria bacterium
GAGGCTCAAGCCGAGTATCGCATATATGAGAAAGAGTATGCCGAGGTTTATGACGTATTCCATCGAAGCGCCTTTTAAAAAGTCATTTCTTCAGTATGCCCTGCGGCCTCAGGAGAAGGAACGCTACGAGAATTACGAAGGAGATGGCGTCCTTCCATTGTCCGGGTATCTTCCATATGCCGAAGTTCTCGGCAAATCCCAGCACCATCGACCCGGCGGCCCCGCCATAGACATTTCCCATGCCGCCTATTATGCAGGCTATTACGCCCTTCAAAAGCAGCCCCATGCCCATAGACGGCTCAAGGCCGGTATCGAAGCCGGTAAGTATTCCGGCGAGCCCTGCTATGGCCGAGCCGATGAAAAAGACCTGTCCCGTTATCCTGTCCGAATTTATGCCGACTATCCTGGCTACTTCGACATCGTCGCTTATTGCGTTCACAGCCTTCCCGAACATGGTCTTGCGCAGGATGACGGCGAGAATAAGCGTTATGATGACGCTAAATGCCACTGTCACGGCCTGTATCGAGGTTATCGACCCGCCGAGGACAGTATGGATTGTCTGGTCGGCACTGAATGTCTGAAACTCGTTCGTGAAAAGTATGGCTATCGCGGCCTGAACGGAAGTGAGTATGCCGAGGGAAGCCACAAGGAGGACCATGCCGGACGTCTTTTTTCTGCGGAGGCGCAGGAATACAAGCGTATCGAACCCGTAGCCCAGAATCCCCGCTGAAACCATCCCCAGGACGGCCCCTGCATAGACATTCAGCCCGATGACATGCGTGAGATAGAAGACGGCGTATCCGCCCGCGGCGGCGGCCACGCCGTGGGCGAGGTTGAAAAAGCGCGTTACGCTGTATATGAGGTTGAAGCCGAGGGCCATAAGGGTATAGACCGCCCCGGCTATGAGGCTGTTGAGTATTAGTTGAGAAAGGATTCCCATTGGCAAGATAAGTTGTTCAAAAGCCGCGAGGCCGGCAAAAAAGCTTTCCGCCGCGAGTTGCGCCAGGAAGGCTTACCGCTCATCGCACGTCGATCATCTTCCCGCCCCTGTACGTCCTCACGACATAGCTTGCGCCAGTTATGTCGCCGTGCGCGTCGAACGTATAGTTGTCCGCTATCCCCTGGTAGTTCTTGATATTGCGGAGCCCCTTTTTTATGAGACCGGTATCGGTTCCTGCCCTGTTCATGACCATGGCGAGCATCTTCATGGCGTCGTAGGCCCTCGGCGCATAGACGTTTATGACCTTGTCTCCCGCTTTTTTCCTCATGGCCTCGATGAATTCGGGAGGATAGTTCTTGTTGGCGGGCTCGACCCACATGGAGCCTTCGCCGTTCGACTTTACGCTCTCCCATATCTTCGGGTCGCTCCATGCGTCCGCGCCGAAGACAGCGGACTTAATCCCAAGTTCCTTCATCTGCTTTATGCCGACGATGGAAGCCTCGGTGTAGCTGACGAAATATATGAGCTGAGGATCGGAGGCCTTGATCTTGACGAGCTGGCTCCTGAGATCGCGGCTGTCCTGGGGGAAGGACTCCTCTGCAGTAACGACCCCTCCGGCCTTCTGAAATTCGCTTTTGAAGGCGTCGCTGACGCCCATGCACCAGTCGCTGAGGCATTTCAAGAGCGCCACCCGCTGCTTATTGAGATTTATCTTTATATAGCGCGCGGCGTAGATTGCCTGGAACGTGTCCGACGGCACGTCCCTGAAGACATAGTCGTCCCCGGCCTGCGTTATCGCCGGGTTCGTCGAGGCCGCGGAGAAGAGTATGACCTTTGACTTTTCGGCAAGAGGAGCAACGGCAAGGGTCTCGGACGAGCAGACCCCTCCGATGATCGCCGTAACGCCGTCGATATTTATGAGCTTATTCCCGGCGTTAGCCGCTTCCTTCGGATCGCATTTGCCGTCCTCGAATATTACCTCTAATTTTTTTCCGTTTATCCCGCCTTTGCCGTTTATCTCGTCACGGGCGATCTCGACGGCCTCCTTCATGTTGGCCCCGGCGTAGGCGAGATCTCCGGTAAGCGGCCCTATGAAGCCTATCTTTATCGTTTCCCCGCCTCCTTTCCTGGTGCAACCGGATACGGTGAGGGCGGCGGCGAGAATTACCGCGGCAAAGCCGAGAATTTTTTTCATGACAGTTCCTCTTGTCTGCGGATTTAAAGAAAAAACACTTCAGGACATTTAAAATAACATAACGGTATTTCGGAAATCAATTCCAATAAAGGCGGCTGAAAAGGCGGCGTCTTGCCTGACGTCGTCCTCCGATAGTTTTATCTCAAGTCTTGGAGATTCGACGGCGCGCACAGGCAATCTCGCGTCTCCGAGAGCGCCGATACCGACGTTGGCGAGAACTTTTTCAATGAAATAGGGTATAATATAAAGTATGAAAGTTTCAGGGAGGTGATCCGGATGTTGAGAAAAAGATATATGTTAAGAGCCGTAGCGCACTGCTCCGAAGGTTGCGGTATATAGCCCCGGGCAAGGCTCAAAAAGGCCCGGTTAAATTAAGCCATGAAATCTTTATTGATGGACGCTCTTCTCGAAAGCCGTTCGTCTGTCGTGAATCCGTTATGAGGATCAGGCCGTCAGGTCTGAAATGGTGATTGTGAGTTTTTCAGGATTAATTCCCGGCTGCGCGCGTTGCGGCTTCCTTATCGATGTTTTGATACCCCGCGTTTGCCGCGGGGTGCATGGTGCTGTAAAGACTTGCGCATTAAAATAGACCTTGCCATATCCTTCCAGCGGCCGTCATGCGCCATTACGGGCATATGACGCTTCCCCCGTTGAAAAGCTTAGCTCCATTTGATAATTTTTATTTTGACAAGCAAAACGCCGTATGATATTAATTTGCATTTATGGCTTGGAGCGTGGTACGCCCTGAAATCGGCTGTGTTTATTTAGCGGCGCGCCACGTATACGAGAAAAAGAGGTTCCACGCATTTATAGATTGTCTCGTCCGTTACTGGACTTTTTCAAGTTATCGAGCCGCTAGCTCAGGTGGTAGAGCATCTGCCTTTTAAGCAGGTGGTCCCGGGTTCGAGTCCCGGGCGGCTCACCAGATATAAATAAGCAAACCAAGGTCCCCATCGTCTAGAGGCCAAGGACATCGCCCTTTCACGGCGGTAACCGGGGTTCGAATCCCCGTGGGGACGCCAATGTTATCAAGGGGTTGCGGAGACTGCGACCCCTTTTTCATTTACGCTGTGCCACCCTTCAAGGCTGCTTACCGCCACTCTCAGATTGTCGAGCCTCAGGTGCGCGTACCGCTGAGTCATTAGTCCGTCCCATCGGTTATGGCTAAGTAGTGACAAGTTAAAACTAGATTTAGTATTACAGGAAGAAGTATATGCAACCTAATCGGCAGCTATAACTATTTGCTATTATTGATGATGACTTTGTGTTAAACTTTTATATTCATTCGGCGCCATCCGGTCGGCGCAAGAAGTGTCATGGGTGATTCCTTCCTTAAACCTCACTCGCACAACCTTTTATTATCCCGCCTAGATCGGCTCAATGACCTTGAGTAGGCAGATTACGGAGCAATTTAATGACATTTGAACAACTCGGCCTTCAGGCTGAACTGCTCGGCGCGGTGGCCGCGGAAGGCTATACGACCCCAACTCCCATACAGGCCAAGGCTATACCGGTGATACTTGAGGGGCGCGACGTCCTTGGGGGCGCGCAGACCGGCACCGGCAAGACCGCGGCCTTCGCGCTGCCGATACTTCAGAAGCTTAGCAAGGGCGAAAAGGGGCGGCTGCCCCGCGCACTTATCCTGACCCCCACGCGCGAACTGGCCGTACAGGTTTTCGAGAGCGTGCGTACTTACGGCAGGAACCTGCAGCTTCGCTCGACGGTCGTTTACGGAGGGGTAGGCATCAATCCGCAGATCGAACATCTGCGCCGCGGTACGGATATCCTCGTCGCTACGCCAGGCCGTCTTCTTGACCATGCCGGGCAGGGCACGGTTAACTTCTCCAGAGTGGAGATACTGGTGCTGGACGAGGCAGACCGCATGCTGGACATGGGCTTCATACATGACATCCGGAGGATATTCAAGCTGCTGCCCCAGAAACGGCAGAACCTGCTTTTCTCCGCGACTTATTCAAGCGAGATCAAAAGCCTGGCCGATGGCATACTGCATAAGCCCGAGCTTATCGAAGTCGCGCCCCGCAATACTGCAGCCGAGACCGTGTCCCACGTGGTACATCCTGTTGGGCACACCCGCAAACGCGAACTTCTTTCGCACCTCATAACGACC
>JAKAIQ010000191.1 GCA_021825035.1 Deltaproteobacteria bacterium
AAACCGGCAAGGTCGCTTTCTTCAGGAAGTGAATTCCGTATTGAACATTTGATCGAAACAAAGAAAGAAAAAAAGGACGAAAAAAAACGTAAGGTGAGGATTGACAGCCTCCTTACGGAAAAGGGCTATGCGGAGAGCTGCCGGAAAGCCCAGGCTCTCATTATGGCCGGCAAGGTTTTAGCGGGCGGAAATCTTGTAGACAAGCCCGGTAAAGAGGTTGACCCTGAAAGCGTAATAACAGTAAGGGGCTCTCTCCCGTATGTGGGGAGGGGAGGATTGAAGCTGGCCGGCCCTTTGGATGAATTAAGGATAAGGGTCGAAGGACTCGTGGCAATGGACGTTGGCTCCTCGACCGGAGGTTTTACAGACTGCCTCCTCAAGAGAGGCGCGCAAAAGGTTTATGCGGTCGATGTCGGCAAGGGTCTTCTGGATATAAGTCTCAGGAACGACCCGCGGGTCTGCGTGCTGGAGGGAAGAAATATAAGATACCTACATACGGCTGAAGTAGGCGAAAAGGTCGATCTGGTTACCATAGACGTTTCGTTTATTTCGCTTGAAAAGGTGCTCCCCAAGATCAGGGAGTTTTTGAAGGAGGATGGAATGGCGCTCGCCCTTGTAAAGCCTCAGTTCGAGGTGGAAAAAGGCCTTGTGGGCAAGGGCGGAATAGTGAGAGACCCGGCCAAACACCGGGAGGTTCTCGACCGTATGACGCGGTTTGCCGCGAGCATCGGTTTCAAGCCCGTGGCGGAACTGGTTTCTCCGATAACGGGTGCAAAGGGTAATAAGGAGTTCTGGCTTTTTCTCAAGGCATGACTTATAAGGTGTTGCCATGACAGCCGGATTATGATAGTATCTGCGCGCCCGAAAAAATGACGTTCACGGTCGTAACGCGATATTTTTCGAAAGGAGTTCATCGATGCATGAAATTACCGAAAAGATAGATCTTGCCCATACCGTATTTCAGATGAAGGTCAAGGCCCCTCTTATAGCTAAGAAGAGAAAGGCCGGGCAGTTCGTGATATTAAGACTCAACGAACATGGGGAGAGGATCCCCCTTACGATAGTAGATTCCGACGAGAAAGAGGGCACTATCACGCTTATCGTCCAGGAGGTCGGAAGGTCTACGGAGATGCTTGGCGATATGCAAAAAGGCGATTCCATACTCGACGTGGTCGGGCCGCTCGGAAAGCCGACTCATATCGATGACTTCGGCATCGTCGTATGCGTGGGCGGAGGCATCGGCACCGCCCCGGTGCTGCCCATAGCCAAGGCGATGAAACAGGCCGGGAACAAGGTGATCTCGATAATAGGCGCAAGGACCAAAAGCCTCCTCATCCTTGAAAAGGAGATGCGGGAGACGAGCGATGAACTCCGTGTCACCACTGATGACGGCAGTTACGGCCACCACGGGTTCGTTACGCAGGTGCTGCAGGAGTTCATAGACGAAGGGATGAAGATAGGATGCGTCGTCGGGATAGGCCCTGTGCCGATGATGAGGGCCGTAAGCAATACTACAAGGCCGTACAACATACCGACGGTCGTAAGTCTAAACCCCATAATGGTCGATGGCACGGGTATGTGCGGGGCCTGCAGGGTCACCATTGCGAAGAAGACCCAGTTCGTCTGCGTCGACGGGCCTGAATTCAACGGGCATGACGTCGACTTTGACGAGCTTGTTCTGAGGAACCGTAGTTACTTGAAGGAAGAGAAGATGGCCATGGAGGAGTTTACCTACCATGAAGGCGATAAATGTTATGAAAGGAGCAAGCCCTGATGGATCCGAAGGAAACAAAAGAACGGATGAAAATCCCCAGGCAGAAGATGTCTGAGCAGAGCCCGCTCGAGAGGATAAAGAACTTCTATGAGGTTCCCCACGGGTTTTCGGCGGAGCAGGCTATGGAAGAGGCTAAAAGATGCATTCAGTGCAAAAAGCCTCTTTGCGTCGGCGGTTGCCCCGTTAATATAGATATCCCCTGGTTCATACGCCTGATAGCTGAAGGCAAATTCGTCGATGCGGCTCGAAAGATAAAGGAAACCAACGCGCTTCCGGCCGTTTGCGGCAGGGTCTGCCCGCAGGAAGACCAGTGCGAAAAGGTTTGCATCGTGGGCAAGAAGGGCGACCCGGTATCCATTGGAAGGCTCGAGCGGTTTGCCGCCGACTTCGAGCGGGAGCACGGCGAGATGCAGATCCCGGAAATACCTAAATGGACGGGTAAGAAGATCGCCGTAGTCGGCGCCGGTCCTGCGGGCTTGACGGTCGCCGGGGATCTTGTTAAAAAAGGACACAGAGTTACGGTCTTTGAGGCGCTCCACACCGCAGGAGGGGTTCTGATGTATGGAATCCCGGAATTCAGGCTCCCAAAAAAGATCGTCCAGGCGGAGGTCGAATATCTGAAGCGCATGGGCGCGGAGATAGTGCTCAACGCCGTAATAGGCAAGATCGAGACCATCGACGAGCTTCTTGCCAACGGCTATGATGCGGTCTTTGTCGGCTCAGGGGCGGGTCTGCCTAATTTCATGAACATACCCGGCGAGAACCTTACAGGCGTCTATTCCGCAAACGAGTACCTGACGAGGGTAAATCTCATGAAGGCGTATCAGTTTCCGGAATTCGAGACTCCTATCATTCGCGGCAGCAGGGTGGTCGTTATAGGCGGTGGCAATACAGCCATGGATTCCGCCAGGACCGCAATGAGGCTTTGCCCTGAGAAGGTCACCATCGTTTACAGGCGATCCAGGGAAGAACTTCCAGCAAGGGTGGAGGAGGTGCATCACGGCGAGGAGGAGGGGTTAAAGTTCCAGCTCCTCACGAACCCGAAGCGTTTCATAGGCGACAAGGACGGACGCCTGAAGGCGGTCGAGTGCGTGAAGATGGAACTCGGCGAAGCGGATGAATCAGGCAGGAGAAGGCCGGTCGAGGTAAAAGGGTCCGAATTCTCTATTGAAGCCGATATCGCCATAGTCGCCATAGGCAACGGAGCAAACCCTCTTATACCCCAGACCACGCAGGATATCAAGGTCAACAAATGGGGCAACATTAATATAAATCCGGATACCGGAAGAACCAGCAAGAAAGGGGTATTCTCCGGCGGCGATATAGTAAGAGGAGGCGCCACCGTCATCCTCGCCATGGGGGACGGAAGACGCGCGGCGAACTCCATACACGAGTATCTGAATACAGGGGTATGGTAAAAGGGTCTTTTTCTGCCATTTATCTCGTTTAGATGAAAGCCCGGTTCTGCGCCGGGCTTTTCATTAAAGTCTTTGCAGAAGGGATTAAAGAGTGGATACCTCAGGGTTTGGAGCCTCGAAGGAAGGAAGGTTTACCGGTGCGTAATAGCGCCAGAATACTGGTAGTCGACGACGAGGCTGATATTCTGAAGCTTCTTGAGTACAATCTCCGGAAAGCCGGGCACACGGTCTTTTCCGCCAAGGACGGCCCGGAAGCGATCGATCTTGCGAAGACTAAAAAACCCGACCTGATCGTGCTCGACATCATGCTCCCGAACATGGACGGCACTGAAGTGCTGAAGAGGCTTAAGGAGAGCGATGCAACTCGCCGCATACCCGTCATCATGCTGACGGCAAAGGGCGAAGAGGTCGACAGGGTCGTGGGCTTTGAGCTGGGAGCGGAAGATTATATTACCAAGCCCTTCAGCCCAAGGGAGCTTGTCCTGAGGATAAGGGCGGTGCTCAAAAGGTCTTCCGAAGAAGAGGGGCCGCCCGGCGACAAGGTGATATCCATAGGTGACCTCATGGTCGATTTCTCGAGGCATAGGGTGCTCGTTAAAGGGCATGAGGTGACGCTGTCTTCAACGGAGTTCAAGCTCTTATCGGTTCTCATCAAAGCTGACGGAAGGGTGCTCGCAAGGGATGCCATACTTGACATGGCATGGGGGCAGGACTGTTACGTCATACCCAGGACTGTCGATACCCACGTAAGGCGCCTGAGGACAAAGCTCAAGAGCGCAGGCAGATACATCGAGACCGTAAGAGGGGTAGGATACAGGTTTAAAGAATTCAAGTCCTGAAGAATCGCGTTCCTGCAAGTCTTGAAAAAATGGAAAAGAACCTGATACTCGAGGCTATAGCGAGGGAGATGAGAACCGGGGTCCTTGCATTGAGCAGTGAAGGCAAAGTCCTTTACGCGAACCCCTTCTTACTGAACTCGTTTCCTGTGAAGGGAGGGGTGGAAGGCAAATCCTTAAGCCTCATAATCAAGAACGCCGGTCTACTCAAGACCATCGACG
>JAKAIQ010000192.1 GCA_021825035.1 Deltaproteobacteria bacterium
ACAACGGGCAGTACCTGCACTCAGCCCTGGGCTACAAACCGCCCAGACAGTTTGAAACCGAGTTCCACGAGAGCCACAATACTCTCTTAGTTGCCGCTTGACAAAAGGGGGTCAGTACAAAGACCTGCATCCGGTAACAAATTAGCCCAAAATTAGCCCATTAGACAGAAAAGGGGTTGCGGTGATTACCGTAACCCTTTGATTTTATTGGTAGGCGGGAGCGGGCTTGAACCGCTGACCTACGGCTTGTAAGGCCCATTTTGGCCCTAATGATAACAACGTGTTTCCAATAAAATCAAATAGTTAAGTAGTATGCTTTGCGCCCCTTTACGCCGTTTTCAGCCCATTTTTTCAGACGGTCTGAAAGCATATAATTAGGAATGGCTACTGTTCAAATTATCCGCTCGCCGGTCTTGACGATTTCGTTGACGAAGGGATCGGTCTCGTCGAAGTCTGTTCTGGCGAAGGCATGCGGTTCGATATCTAAATCGATTCCGCGCCGTAGCTTCCTCATCATGACCTCTTCGTCGAAACCGTCTATATCGTCCTGGTCGAGGAATACGGCGACATCTATGTCGCTGTATTTGTGAACAGTCCCTTTCGCATACGAGCCGAAAAGATACATCCTCCATACCTTCAGCTTATGTTCTTCAAGGCTCCTGGCGAACCGGTGTATTTTCTCGACAATCAAGTCTTTATTAATTGTGGTTTCAGCCATGACCTGAACTCCTTTATACTAATTATATATCGTTGCGCGAATTCTTTTGTCGCCTTTTTATAAAATTTCTGGCGATGATCATGATAACGCGCCTTAATGTTGAACTCTGTAACCTCGTCGAGGAAATCTTCCTGTTCCTTGGTAAGGACAAGGCCGGACAAATCAGCAATCTTTGTAAGATCATGAATGAACGGAACGTTCGTGTCCACCTTTTTTATATAATAAGCCTTAAGCAGTTTCTCCGTGACCAGATGCCCCACAAACAACGCCCACATGTAATGGCCGTTTGCGAAAAGGGTCTCCATTACGGGCAAGTCCCGGTCGGATTGCTCTACCCAGTGGTGTACGAGTTCGTCCCTCTCCATATTGGTTTTAATTATACAGAAAAGCTCTTGTAAATCAAGCTCATATTCTCAGGCTGTCCGAAACCATGCTGGATAACGCCGACCCGCCCTGTCCAATTTTTAGACAAAACGAACAGCGAGGCAGATACATTTTATCTTGACTGTAGACACAAATTGTGTTCATAATTAATAATGAACTTTGAGTGGGACGAAAGAAAACGCCGCGCCAATATCGAAAAACACGGCCTCGATTTTTATGATGTCGGCGCTGTCTTTGATTCCCCTCATGTTGACGTTCCTTCTGCTTATGGCGGCAAGGAGAACAGATATCTTGCCATAGGATTACTTGAAGGGCGTATCGTGACGGTCGTTTATACCAACCGAAGCGAGGCCGTCAGGGTTATTTCTTTTAGGAGGGCGCGCGATGAAGAAAAACAAAAATATCAAGAGCTACACGGCGGCTGAACTTAAAGCTAAGCGGGCGGAAAGCCGCACGGATTTAAGCAAGGTTGACGCCATGACAGACAACAAGCTTGAAAGGCTAATTGCCGAGGACAAGGAAGAGAGAGACCTTCGGCCCGACTGGACGAAGGCAAAACTAATTTTACCTCATCCAAAGCAGTCAATTCATTTACGGCTTGAGCAAGACATTATTGATTTTTTCAAGTCTCGCGGCAAAGGGCATATTTCACGGATGCAGGCAGTCCTGAAGGCTTATGTTAACAGCCATAGGCCACATGCGCGTTAAGGTGGACAAGCCTCCTTCATGGGCGGATAAAAAAGGGAAGGCCGCGAGCTTGCCGACGATGCCAGCGCACAACGCCCACATGTAATGGCCGCTTGCGAAGAGGGTCTCCATCACGGGTACGTCACCGTCTGATTGTTCTACCCAGTGGTGTACGAGTTCGTCCCTCGTCAATCAAACTATATTCCCAAGCTATCTGAAACCATGCTGGATAATGCCGACCCGTCCTGTCTTGTCCGATTTTTGATGTATTTCCCGTATCGTTCATAAATCATTTTCAAGGTAGTGTGGCCCATTTGTTTGGCGACCCAGGCCGGGTCCTCTCCTGCCAATAAGCAGAGCGAAGCAAAGGTATGTCGCGTCTGATACGGCGTTCTCCTGCGGAGGCCGAGTCTTGCCAGCGTCGGGTCCCAAATTCGATTTATGATGTTGTTTTGGCTAAGAGGTGAGCCGGCCGTCGAAGGGAATATGAGCTTGGACGGCTTACGCTCGCCAAGCATATAGTTTTCCGCCATCTCCATCAATGCTTCTTTTGCGGCTGGCAACAATATCACATCGCGGCGGCTGGACGCCGTCTTGCACGGCTGTATCTCGTTCATTACCCAGCTTTGTCTGACGGTGATCAGGTCGAATACAAAGTCTATGTGCTTCCATTCGAGAGCATTAAGTTCCGATGTCCGAAGGCCGGAGAAGAATGCAAATTTAAAATAACACCTCCAGAATAACGGCAAGGTTTCTACAAGCAGTTTTATTTCCTCTATGGAAAAGGGGTCAATATCAACTCGTTCAGACGGCAAACTCGCTACCAGCGACATAGGGTTAACCGGGATGAGTTTCTTTTCAACCGCAGCGTTGAGGATGCCTCGCAAGGGTTTCATTATGTTGTTGATGCGGGTATTTGTTACCTTGATTCCCTTGCGTAGCCGCTTTATAGCGTCCGGCGTGATGTCCGAGACCAGCCAAGACCCGAAGGCCGGGAACAGATATTTTCTGAGAGCCGACTCGTAATCTTTACGTGTAGATGTCCGAAAGTCGGATAAGTTCAAGCCATTCCTGCGCTAATTCCTGAAAGGTGATTGTCTTGCTCTTTTCAGCGAAGAGCTTAACCTTATTGCCGTGAGGGAAGTGCCGAAGATAGTCAAAGATGCCCATGTCGATTTCAGCTTGAATAAGCTGAGCATGTTTATCTATGCGTTTTCTGTTTTCGGACGTATCTTGCAGACCAGTACCTTCCGTATACCGCTGTCCATTCCACTTGAAATGGATCGTAAGCTTGCCATGCCTATTTGAATAGACGCTTGCCATTTTATGATTCACCTTCTTTTGGACAGGACGTTGAGTTTCTTTTTGGCTTGGTAAAGAATTTCTCGAATGACTCCATCTGCACCAGGACGAGTTCCTGAGCTTCTTTTGGAAATTTGCTGACCGCATCGGCTATCTTGTAAGGCGTAGTGCCTTTAATGCACCATGCGGGTCTTTTTTCGCCTATCTTCAAAACGACCCGGCTGCCCTCGCCGAACAATGCGCCTACGGGCACATCCAGTCCTTTATCGGCTATTTTTCTGATAGTTTCCAGCGTCAAATTCCTTAGCTTGCCGCGGATTACTTTGCAGATGTAAGACTCGGCAAGGTCTGACCGCTCCGCCAGGACACGCAACGTCATACCTTTAGCTATCCTTATTTTATCTATCCTTTCACCTATCGGATTATCAGAATTATTCACTTTTTGCTCTCCTTTCGATATTCCCTTTATTTGATAATGAGTTGAACGTAACATAGTATGGCAGAAATGTCAATAAATTTTGTCATATCAAGTTTGTAGATTGAATTAAAGATTACATTGTGCTACCTTTTCAGGGGTTTTTGGTAGTAAAAGTAGTAAACATGAGCACCAACATCCCTCGCTTTCAAATCTTAAAAGGACTCACCGACCAGCAAGTCGCCGACAAACTGAAGCTGGATTTAAGCTATTACAACAAGGTCAAGAACGGGCGCATCGTACCGAGAGTCGATATAGCGCTCCGCATTTCCAAGGTGCTCGGAAGGAGCATTCATACACTATGGGAGTTGGATAAGGAATGAATTTCTGACCGTTACAAGACATGTTTAGGAGAAGCAAAATGCAGGAAGGTTTTCTTATGACTGCGAAAGAGCTGGCTAAGGCTCTTAATCTAAGCCTTTGCAGCGTGTACCGAATGACCGGGACCGAGTTTGAGTTCGGTAAACACGCTTGCCGCTTCGGGCGGGCAATAAGGTATGACTATCAAGCCATCATGCGGGATCGCGGTGCGGGTGAAAAAAAGAAAAAGGCAGTCTCCACTAAGGCTCGAAAATATTTATGTGGTGCGGCTGGTAACCTCTAAATCGGTAACTAACAATCCGTGAACTTAGAAAAGCCACAGAAGCTTAACTATGCTCCGCTCCAGCAGATCGGAA
>JAKAIQ010000008.1 GCA_021825035.1 Deltaproteobacteria bacterium
GGTTTCAGCCTTCTACTTGTCGATTTCATACCCGAGTACACTCAGTCCCCGCACCTTGATTATCCCAAGAACAAGTTGTCAAGGCTGGCGGTCGGGCTCGGCTGGAAGACGCCGTATTACAGGACGGATGATCAGTCCATGTCGCCGAGGGCATGGCAATCTAAAATAAAGGTGATGAAGGGCGGTCTTCCGGTGTACGAAAAGGCCGTCGATGTCAACGATCCGCTCAGATACGGCGGATATACGTTCTACCAGGAAGGCTACGAGCAGACTCTTAAGATACAAATCGACGACAACCCAATTCTCCTCGAGACCGGGTCAGACGAAGATCTATTCGTGCCGGGTCTGGATGCCGCTATCAAGCTAAGCCCGGCCAACGACGGGATTCTTCATCGCCTTGACGGCGGGGTAGAAGATATAAAGCCTGCTACAGTTATAAAGCGCGAGATAAGAACGGTCGATAGCGGCGAAAAAAAATACGAGGTAGTTGGCAAGATCGAACTCGGCGAATCCGTATTCGTTGACGGAAGGCGGCTCACGCTGGCGGGCGTCGTCGATTCTCCTATCTTCAGTTACAGGTATGACCCGGGGGTTAAGATACTCTGGTGGGCCGGAATAGCGGTCCTCTCGGCCATGTGCCTGAGATTCTTCGCCGGCTGGTACCTTGTGGCATACAGACTGTGCGAAAAAGACGGCATAGTGTCGCTCGAGCTTAACATCTCCACAAGAGGACTTGGCGCGAATGGCTCTCGCCTTGCAAAAAGGGTCGAGTCCCTCCTAACGCGCAACGACATATTGCCCTCCCCTCTGCACCCTTCGATCGAAAGGCCTCAATGAACCGGTCGCCTTATGGATATAAAAGCATTCATTGAAGAGATAAAAAACAGGAAGGATCTCTCCAGAGCAGTCCACGAGGAGACTATCGAATCCCTGGGGCCGGCATACGGCGAACCTTCCTCTCCTCTCAAGCCTCAGATCAAAACCGCGCTCGAGGGACTCGGAATAACGAAGCTTTACAGCCATCAGGCGAAGGGCATCGACCTGATAAGAAATGGGAAAAATGTAGTAATAATGACGCCTACCGCAAGCGGCAAGAGCCTGATATACAATATCCCGGCTCTCGAATCGATCCTCGAAGACCCGCTTGCGCATGCCATATACATGTTTCCATTAAAGGGACTTGAACAGGACCAGTTGAAGGCATTTCGCGAGCTGTCGGCGAGCCTTCCCATCGGAAGATTTAACGCTGGCGTTCAATCCAGGCAACGCGCCTTCGCGCCTCAGCTCTCCGAAATATACGACGGGGATACTACAGCGTACAGAAGAAAAAAGATAAGGGACATGCCTCCAGGGGTGGTTTTTACCAATCCGGACATGCTTCATCTCGCCGTTAATCCGTTCCATCAGAAATGGGAGCGTTTCTTAAGAAATCTCAAGTTCGTCGTCATAGACGAAGTCCATGCGTACAGGGGGGTATTCGGCTCGCACGTTGCTCATGTGCTTAGACGGTTCAGAAGGATCGCGAGGATGTACGGAAGCGATCCCGTTTTCATCGCGTGCTCGGCAACTATAGCAAACCCGCGGGAACTCGCAGTGATGCTGACCGGACTCCCTTTCGAACTCATAGAAAGCTCCGGCGCTCCGCAGGGCAAGAGATTTTTCCTATTCATGAACCCGATCCCCGAGATGAGTCCCTATACGGTAGCCACAAAGATTTTCGTCTCCTCCGTGAGAGCCGGCTTCAAGACAATAGCGTTTACTAAAACAAGAAAGATTACAGAGCTGATGCACAGGTGGGTCAAAGAAGAAGCTCCGGACATAAGCGGCAAAATAAGCTCTTATCGCGCGGGTTTTCTTCCGGAAGAGCGGCGGCAGATCGAGAGCATGCTCTTCAACGGAAGTCTTTCCGGCGTCATTTCCACGAGCGCCCTTGAACTCGGGATCGATATAGGGGGTCTTGACGTCTGCGTACTCGTGGGATACCCCGGCACCGTAAGCGCCACGTGGCAAAGAAGCGGAAGAGTAGGCAGGGGTGGCAGGGATTCCCTCATAGTGATGGTTGCATGCGAGAATGCGCTCGACCAGTACTTCATGCGTAATCCAGGCGACTTTTTCAGGCGCAGCTCAGAGGCCGCGGTATTAGACGCAGAAAACAGGCTCATACTCAAATCGCACCTCCTGTGCGCCGCTGCCGAGGCCCATATAAAGCCATCCGACGCCGTCTACGATGTGCCGAGATATGAGCCGGAATTGGATGAACTCGAAAAAGAGGGCAAAATACGTCACTGGAAAAAGGGAGACGTATGGTACCCGAGAGTCAGATACCCCCAGAAAGACATATCAATACGCGAGGCCGGCGAAAGCTGGACGATAATAAAAGAGGACGGCTCCACGTTAGGCAAGTCGGCTTCCTCAAGGGTCATGAGAGAACTCCACCCCGGAGCGCTGTATCTGCACAGGGGCGCGCAGTTCATGGTCGCAACGCTCGACCTCGCAGAAAGAAAGGCGTTTTGCAGGCCGGCCGAGGACATCAATTATTATACTCGCCCCATCTCTCGGGAAGATACTGAAATAATATCCGTGTCGGACAAAAAAGAATTAAAAAAGGCAACAGTCAATCTCGGCATGCTAAGGGTTACCGAAAGGATCATCGGATACTGGAAAAAAGACATACGCACGCGGGAAATAATCGGCGAATATCCGCTCGCACTTCCCCCCTCGATATTTACTACCATGGGGGTCTGGATGGAGGTGAACGAGGATGTGCTTGACCTGATACAGGCGAAAAAATACGGTCGCGCCGGCTCGCTTCACGCGGCCGAGCATGCGGCCATAGCGAGTCTGCCGCTTTTCGCGCTATGCGACAGAATGGACCTCGGAGGCGTCAGCTATCCTTTCAACCCCGAACTTGGAAGCGCGGCGATCTTCATATATGACGGACACGCCGGTGGAGTCGGCCTTACAAAAAGAGGCCTCGAATGCGTCGAAGAATGGTTCTTTGCCACAATACGCCTCATGGAAGAATGCCCGTGCGAGACGGCATGCCCGTCGTGCACCCATGACCC
Organism: Deltaproteobacteria bacterium; assembly: GCA_021825035.1. GTDB lineage: Bacteria > Desulfobacterota > GWC2-55-46 > GWC2-55-46 > GWC2-55-46 > JAKAIQ01. The sequence continues at coordinate 3,066 of JAKAIQ010000008.1, forward strand.
TCAATGCGGGAATAATAACGAACCGCTCGATAAAAGAGGGGCGATAATGATATTAAATAATCTCCTCGGAAATGATTAACCGCAGGAAAGAGGCAGGGCTGAACAGGGCCGGCCTTTTGTCCATTAAAAATACGTAAATGATTATCCGTCCAGTTCCCGCAGAATCGCTTCACCCATCTCCGAACAGCTTACTTCTTTCGCTCCAGGCGCAGCAATATCCGACGTCCTCAGGCCCACGTCAAGGACCTTTTCAACCGCGTTTTCTATCTCTGAAGCCGCCTCCTCCATGTCGAAGGAATATTTGAACATCATGGCTACCGAAAGGATCGTCGCTATGGGATTGGCTATGCCCTTGCCGGCTATGTCCGGAGCGCTGCCGTGGATAGGTTCATACATGGCCCTGTTCCTGGTAGCGCCGAGGCTTGCGGATGGAAGCATGCCGATGGAGCCGGTAAGCATTGCGGCCTCGTCAGAGAGGATGTCCCCAAAAGTATTTTCCGTGACGATACAATCGAACTGCCTCGGGTTCCTCACGAGTTGCATCGAACAGTTATCTACATACATGTGCGTCAGGTGGACGTCCGGATAGTCTTTTCCAACCCTTGTAACGACCTTTCTCCACAGCTCCGTAGTCTCAAGGACGTTCGCCTTGTCAACGCTCAGTAGCCTTTTCTTTCTCTTTCTCGCCACCTCAAAGCCTACCCTGGCTATTCTTTCGATCTCTGGCGTGGTATATACCATCGTATTAACGCCTCGTTCAGTTCCGTCAGGGAGCTTCTCTATCCCCTTGGGCATGCCGAAATAAAGCCCTCCGGTGAGTTCTCTTATGACCATGATGTCCACCCCGTCAATGACCTCAGGCTTCAGGGTGGAAGAGTCGATTAGGGACCTGTATATCTTCGCCGGCCTTAGATTGGCAAAAAGGCCAAGCTCTTTTCTCAGTGCAAGAAGAGCCCTCTCCGGCCTTATCGAGTAATCCAGTCCCTCCCATTTGGGTCCGCCTACGGCGCCGAGGAGTACGGCGTCGCTTTTCAGAGTCAACTCAAGGACGCTATCTTTAAGAGGAACGCCATATGCGTCTATTGAAGCTCCGCCAACGAGAGCTTCATGCAGATCAAGCTCGCAGCCGTGCCTCCCGGCCGCTGACTTTAGGATTTTGGTGGCCTCATGGACGATCTCCGGACCTATACCGTCCCCTGGAAGCACGGCAATGCTAAACCGCTTCACTTTGCCCTCCGATTGAATGAATTTATACTCCAAATGATCGGCAGATGCATCTGAGAATTAAGAATAAATAATGTTATAACCAATCTTAGAATATTTTGATATATCGTTGATATAGAATCATTTTATAGCTACAACATGAAGGCATCAATGTCTCCGGCAATAAGTATCGGCACGTTTGCCTGAAAATTAAAAACTTTCGCTTGACATCTTTTGGAGCGCTTCAATAAATATGGCGAGACCGCTCATCGGTATCACAACGGTGCTTCTTCTATCATTTGAAAGCTCGGCGATCTGCAAGAACTTACCACCCTCGTTTTCCTTCAAATCAACGAACAGGGTCTTATTTTCAATATGCAGCTTATCGCTTGAAAGTATCCTGCTTTTTGCGCCTTCTTTCCTCATATCGCCCCCTTTTTCTTTATCGACTCAATAAGCCCGCCGGCCCTAATGAGCTCCTGCATGAAGGGAGGTACAGGCCTCGCCTTGAATCTTAGCCCCCTCGTAACGTTAAGTATCTCTCCGCTATCCATATCGACCTCAAGGATGTCGCCTTCCTGCGTGGCATCAACCGCCTCGTCGGATTCAAGTATGGCAAGCCCCATGTTAAATGAATTCCTGTAAAATATTCTTGCGAAGCTTTTTGCTATAACACACGATATGCCACAGGCCTTTATGGCTATCGGAGCGTGTTCTCGCGAAGATCCACATCCGAAGTTCTTTTCAGCCACCAGGATATCTCCCGGCTTCACTCGTGAACTGAAAACAGGATCTTCATCCTCCATGCAATGCTTGGCAAGTTCAGCCGGTTCAGATGTATTAAGGTACCTCGCCGGGATTATCCTGTCGGTGTCAATATCCTTGCCGAATTTCCAAACCCTACCTTTAAATTTCATCAATTCACCTCATATTAGTAAACTTTCGGAAAGACAGTTAAGGCCTGAAGAACTTGATTACTACAAAAGAAATCCTGTTAAACCAATGAGATGCACTGTATTCTTCATAAAATCTATAATATCCAGTCTAATCCAGGCCGTTCATCGTCACAAGCTGCAAGCGCAAAAAAACACGTGCTCCCTGAATCCCGCATGGCCATATGTCCGGTAATAATCAAAGATAATGACCAGCTTCTGCGTCTAAGCACCCTGAAGGGTAACGAAGTTTGCTTTGGGTTTGTACGGTCGGTTTCGCATTTCGTAAGATTACGCCGGAAAGGCAATCAAACCTTAAGCCTACTTCCGTCCGACGACCTCATCGGGGTGTGCTATGCGGCCTTTTACGGCGCTCGCCGCTGCAACCGCCGGATTGGCCAGATACACCTCGCTCTTCGAGTCTCCCATCCTGCCTATGAAGTTCCTGTTAGTAGTTGCAACCGCCCTCTCCCCGGCTGCGAGTATACCCATGTGGCCTCCAAGGCAGGGACCGCACGTGGGGGGGCTTATTACGGCTCCGGCCTTCAGGAATATGTCAAAATAGCCCTTTTTCATGGCCTCACCGTAGACGAAAGGCGTTGCCGGGATAACTATAAGCCTGACATGGCGCGCCACCTTCTTGCCCTTGAGCACCCTGGCCGCCACCTCAAGGTCTTCAAGCCTCCCATTCGTACAGGAACCTATAACGACCTGGTCTATGCTGATATTGCCTACCTCGGCCACGTTCCTTGTATTCTCCGGCAGATGAGGCAGCGCCACTTTTGGCTCTATTCTCTTGCAGTCGTATTCCCTGATCTCAGAGTAGTTAGCCTCAAGGTCGCTCGAATAGAACCTGAAGCGCCGCTCCGCCCTCTTTTCGACGTAGGCTTTTGTAATGGCGTCGGGCGCGATGATTCCGCTCTTGGCTCCGGCCTCTATGGCCATGTTGCACATGGCCATACGGCTCTCGATGCTGAGGCGTTCTATCGCCTGCCCCGCAAACTCCATGGCCTTGTAAAGCGCTCCGTCAACACCGATGTCTCCTATGATATGGAGTATGAGATCCTTGCCGCTCACCCACTTGTTGAGCTTTCCATTGAATATGAACTTTATCGACTCCGGCACTTTGAACCATAACTCGCCGGTTATCATCGCATAGGCGAGGTCCGTCGATCCCACGCCTGTAGAAAACGCGCCAAGCGCCCCGTATGTGCATGTATGCGAATCCGCCCCTATGACAAGGTCGCCAGGCACCACGACCCCCTTTTCCGGAAGAAGGGCGTGCTCGACACCAACGTCTCCCCCCTCATAATAGTGCGAAAGCCTCTGCTCGATGGCGAAGTCCTTCAGCACCTTGCACTGGGTAGCGGACTTTATATCCTTGTTTGGAGTGAAATGATCCGGTACGAGGACGACCTTGTTCCTGTTGAAGACCTTTTTTGCCCCGGCCTTCCTGAACTCGTGTATGGCTATAGGGGCGGTTATGTCATTGCCAAGAGCTATGTCCACCTTGGCGTTAATCAGATCTCCCGGAGTCACCTCTTTTGAACCGGCATGCCTGGCAAGTATCTTTTCTGTAATTGTCATCGGCCGCATAGCGACTATCTATCTCCCATCGATACCGGATGAATGCGGGATCACACGAGGTTTTCCCGATTCTCCTTCTTTTTATATTCAAGCCTGTTCAGCGCGTTAATGTAAGCCTTGGCGCTGGCTACGATTATATCCGTATGCGAGCCCTGTCCCAGCACTGTGTGGCCGTCTTCCTGCAATCTTACGGAAACTTCGCCCTGCGCATCGGTTCCGCCGGTTATGGCGTTTACCGAATACTTGAGGAGCCGGCTTCTTGTATCGGTAATCTTTGATATCACATTATAGACGGCATCCACGGGGCCGTCGCCGCCGCCTTTTTCGGTAACGACGCTGCCGTTGACTTCCATTTGAACAACCGCAGAAGGCGCAATTTCCGTTCCGCTTTCGACCTTCAAGCTTACAAGCCTGTATCTTTCCGGAAGATCTATCCTTAAAACCTCGTCCTGGACTATGGCCTCGATATCCTCGTCGAAGACATCCTTTTTTTTGTCCGCCAGCGCCTTGAACCTTTCGAACGCCTTATCGAGGTTCTCCCCGGAGATATCATAGCCGAGTTCATGGAGTCGCGTCTTAAAGGCGTGACGGCCGGAGTGTTTGCCGAGTATGAGCGTCGAGCGCGACAGTCCCACGGATTCCGGCGTCATTATCTCATAAGTCGTCTTGTCTTTAAGAAGTCCATCCTGATGAATGCCGGATTCGTGGGCAAAGGCGTTGTCTCCGACTATTGCCTTGTTCGGCTGAACGGCCATACCCGTTATACCGCTAATGAGGCGGCTTGCCGGGTATATCTGCTCGCTTACAATCGATGTCTCGAGACCGAGGAGGTCTTTCCTCGTCTTCAGTATCATTACTATTTCTTCAAGAGAGGCATTGCCCGCGCGCTCGCCTATCCCATTTATGGTGCATTCAACCTGTCTCGCTCCGCTTATCACCGCAGCGAGCGAGTTTGCAACCGCAAGCCCAAGGTCGTTGTGGCAATGCACCGAGATGACAGTCCTGCCGATATTGGGTACGTTTTCCTTTATGCCTCTTATAAGCGCTCCGAACGAATCCGGCAGAGCGTATCCCACGGTATCAGGTATGTTGACGGTCGTTGCGCCGGCCTCTATTATGGCCTCTATGACCTCATAGAGGTACGATGGTTCGGTACGGGAGGCATCCATCGGCGAGAACTCGACGTCATCGACATATCCTTTGGCCCTGCTCACCATCTCTACCGCCCTTTTGAGGGCTTCATTGCGAGTGAGCCTGAACTGGTGCCTGAGATGTATGTCCGAGGTGGAAATGAACGTGTGGATCCTCGGCCTTGGAGCGCCCTTGAGCGCTTCCCATGCAGAGTCTATGTCTTCCGGCTTTGCCCGCGCAAGGCTGCAAACCACCGGCCCCTCGACCTCACCGGCTATCTTTCTTATAGCCTCGAAGTCGCCGGGGGAACTATAGGCGAATCCCGCCTCGATAATGTCGACCCCGAGCTTGGCAAGCTGTTTTGCCGCGAGCACCTTTTCCTCGACGTTCATCGAAGCGCCCGGAGACTGTTCGCCGTCTCTTAATGTCGTATCGAATATTCTTACCCTGTCGCTCATACCGTATCGAGGCTACTTAAACGTTCCGCCGGCTTCTTTCTTCTCGATCCTCTGCGGCGTCTTTACGGATATCCTCTTCCTTTTATCGATAATGGTCGTTATGGGGCCGGACACCACATACCCGAAAGAAAGTATGAATAGCATGAGGTATGGCTCGGCCGCAATAACGATGAGAAGAAATATGAGACCTACAAGAAGCCTGAACGGCATCCTCTGTGAGAGATTAAGTTCCTTGAAGCTATAGTACCTGACGTTGCTGATCATTAAAAAAGCGAGGACATAGACCAGCATCAGCACCGTTATATGTTTCGCCATCTCCTCCCCGCGGCCAAGGTAAAAGAAGAGAAGGACCGTAGTGGAAACGAGCGCAGCCGCCGCCGGTATAGGAAGTCCGTTAAAACGCCTGCTTTCGACCGTCGTTATCTGGACGTTAAACCTCGCAAGCCTGAGCGCCCCGCACACGACATAAAGAAATGCCGCCAGCCATCCGTATCTTTCAAACGGCCTCAATGCCCACGTGAATATAAGCACGCCTGGGGCAAGGCCGAAGGCCACAAGGTCGGCAAGCGAGTCATATTCGACGCCGAATTTGCTGCTCGAACCGGTAAGCCGCGCAATGCGGCCGTCCAGACCATCCAGCACCGCCGAGATGAGTATGGCAATGGCGGCCCTGTCGAAGTGGCCGTCGAGAGAGGCGATAATGGAATAAAACCCACCGAACAGGCTCGCAGACGTCATGAGGTTAGGAAGCAGGTAGACGCCCCTCTTCAACTTCTTCTTCTTCACGTTGACATTCTCGCCAAGCTCATTATCCAGCATGTGAGTTCTCCCAGTAGCCCAGGATTGACGATCCGGCCTGAACCTTGTCGCCGGCATTGACAGCTACTCTGCAAGACGCAGGGAGAAAAACATCGACCCTTGAGCCGAACCTGATCATTCCAAAGCGCTCGCCTTTGGCGAGGTTCATTCCGACTTTGGCGTGGCACACTATCCTTCTCGCTATAAGCCCGGCAATCTGATTGAACGCGAATACTTTTCCGGCCGCATCTTCAAGTATGAGCGCATTCTGCTCGTTTTCGAGCGAGGCCTTATCCAGATTGGCAGAAAAGAATCTGCCTTTATTATATATTATATCGACAACTTTACCGGAGGCCGGCGCCCTGTTTACATGGACGTTAAAGACGTTCATGAATATGCTTATCTTCAAGGCATTCTCCAGCCGGAACTTGCCCTCTTTAAGCCGTTCAATCTTGATGATCCTGCCGTCAGCAGGGCTGACTATCGAATCGTTGCCCGCCGGGATCACCCTTTCCGGGTCCCTGAAAAAGGCTATGACGAAAAAAGACACAGGTACAAAAAGAACTTCAAGCCATGGCAATCCGGCGATCCATACTGCAAGAACGCAAACCAAAGATATTAGTATGAAGGGATAACCCTCCCTGGCAATAGGTATTCTCACTATTAATGAAACTCCAGTAGCCCCCGAAAATCAGTTCCTTTTCCTGTCGACGATCTTACCCTTTTTAAGCCAAGGCATCATGTCCCTCAACTTTTCTCCGACCTTCTCTATGCCATGCGCCTGCCCTATCTTAGTAAGCGCGTTAAATACCGGCTTATTGGCCTTATTCTCAAGCATCCATTCCCTGGCAAAGGCGCCGGTCTGTATCTCGGATAGTATTCTTTTCATCTCTTTTTTTGTCTCTTCGGTCACAACCCTGGGGCCCCTTGTAAGATCGCCGTACTGGGCAGTATTACTGATTGAATATCTCATGTTCGATATGCCGCCTTCGTATATGAGGTCTACGATGAGCTTCATCTCATGGAGACATTCAAAATACGCCATTTCAGGTGGATAACCGGCCTCCACAAGGGTTTCGAAACCCGCGGTTATGAGCGAGCTCACGCCGCCGCACAGGACGGCCTGCTCCCCAAAAAGGTCTGTTTCGGTCTCATCCTTGAAGGTCGTTTCTATTATCCCGGCCCTCCCCCCTCCGATGGCGCTCGCGTACGCCAGTGCGACGTCAAGGGTATCTCCGGAGTGATCATGATGCACTGCCACGAGCGTCGGCACTCCATTTCCCTTCGTGAACTCGTGCCGGACAAGATGCCCCGGGCCTTTCGGTGCGGCCATGAAGACGTTTATGTGGCTCTCCGGCGCAATCTGGCCAAAATGTATGTTGAAGCCGTGTGCGAACGCAAGGTATGCCCCTTGCTTGAGATTCGGAGCAATCTCGCTGCTGTATATATCGCCCTGGAGTTCGTCCGGCACGAGAATCATCACTATCCGGGAATCCTTGACCGCGTCGGCTACGCTTTTTACGTCAAGTCCGACTGCCTCGGCTTTTTTCCAGGAAGTCCCATTCTTACGCAATCCCACCACAACATCTACCCCGCTGTCCTTGAGGTTCTGGGCATGCGCGTGGCCCTGGCTTCCGAACCCGATTATCGCGACTTTTTTTTCGCGTATTTTTTCCAGATTCGCATCCTTGTCGTAATAAACCTTCATGAAACAGAACCCTCCTGAGATTTTTTCTTATTCATGAAACTATGCCTGAACGCCCAGTTCCATCAATGCGCATACCGGGCAACCAGCCGCCAGTCCGACTTAAATTCGGCGGCATCATTCGGCTCGGCCCGGCTAAATGGGTTTGATGATTACTTTTGCTTGAGACTTCTGGCCATTGCAATCTTGCCGGTTCTCACGATCTCTTTTATGCCGAAAGGTCGCAGAAGTTCCGTTATCGCGGCTATCTTTTCCTCATCACCGGTTGTTTCTATGGTATAGCTCCTCGGGCTTACATCAACCACCTTGGCCCTGAAGATATCAACAATGCTCAATATCTCGGCCCTGCTCTCCGGCGTGCCTGTGACCTTTATCAGGGCGAGTTCCCTTTCGATGTGCTCCTCGCCGGTAAAGTCATGCACCTTGATGACGTTTATGAGCTTGTTCAGTTGCTTATTTATCTGTTCGATGACCTTGTCGTCGCCTCTGGTGACGATGGTCATCCTCGACACGATGGGGTCAAGCGTCTCGGCGACGCTGAGGCTTTCGATATTAAAACCCCTGCCGGAGAAAAGACCGGATATTCTCGATAGCACCCCAAACTCATTCGACACAAGCACGGAGATCGTGTGACGCAAAAAAGCCTCCCTCAGGACGTTTCTTAAACGAGGAGCATCTTCGATAAAGGCTGGCCCGCCGGCACCATCGGATAGACGTCCTCGAACTGGTCGACCTTGAAGTCCATAAGTACAGGCCGGTCCTTGACTTTCATCGCCTCTTTTATGACGGTCTCTACCTCGTCGACCGTCCGTGCACGGAACCCGACGGCGCCGTATGCTTCGGCGAGCTTAACGAAATCAGGAGCTACGGAAATGCACGTATGGGAATATCTCTTGTTGTAGAAAAACTCCTGCCACTGTCTCACCATCCCCAGAACCATATTGTTAAGTATGGCTATCTTGAGCGGCAGCTTGTATTGTACAGCCGTTGCAAGCTCCTGTATGTTCATCTGAAGAGAGCCGTCGCCCGCTATGCCGATAACGACCTTATCCGGGAGAGCAAGCTGAGCGCCTATCGCGGCAGGAAAGCCGAAGCCCATCGTCCCCAGCCCGCCGGAGCTTATAAACGTCCTTGGCTTGTCGTACTTGAAGAACTGGGCAGCCCACATCTGGTTCTGGCCGACCTCGGTGGTAATTACCGCGTCTCCCTTCGTGGCCTCATAAAGCTTTTCGATCACGTATTGGGGTTTTATCTTTCCCTTCTGTTCCTGTTTATAAGAAAGCCTGTGCGTGTCATTCCATGTCTTGATCTGGTCCTGCCACTCCTTGAGATTTTTCTTGAAGTCCGTGACGGCCTTTGAGCCGTGTATGAGTTTAAGCATGTCCTTAAGCACGTTTTTCACATCCCCGACGATAGGCACATCGACGCGGACATTCTTGCTGATCGACGTTGGGTCTATGTCGATATGGACGATCCTTGCAAATGGCGCAAACTCGTCTATCTTTCCCGTTACCCTGTCGTCGAACCTGGCCCCGACGGCGATAAGGCAATCCGTATTCGTAACAGCCATGTTCGCGCAGTACGTGCCGTGCATGCCGAGCATCCCCATGAATAGCGGATGAGTGCCTGGAAAGCCGCCCAATCCCATGAGCGTGGTCGTCGTGGGCAAGCCGAGCCTGGATGCCAAAGTCTTGAGTTCGTCGGCCGCGTTCGATAGTATTACGCCGCCCCCGGCATATACAACAGGCCTTTTTGACGACAGGATAAGATCGACCGCTTTCCGTATCTGGCCGGGATGGCCCTTGTACGTGGGCTGATAGTTCGGCATCTCAACCCCGTCAGGATACTTGAACTCTATAGGAGCCGTCAATATGTCCTTCGGGATATCGACAAGCACCGGGCCTGGCCTGCCGGTCGTCGCTAAATAGAAGGCCTCCTTTATGATCCTCTGAAGGTCGTCTTTGTCCTTGACGAGATAGTTGTGCTTGGTGCAGGGCCTTGTTATGCCGACTATGTCGGCCTCCTGAAAGGCGTCATTGCCTATAAGCTCGGTTGGAACCTGCCCGGTAAACACGACCATTGGTATCGAGTCCATATATGCCGTAGCCAGGCCGGTAACGGCATTCGTCGCACCCGGTCCGGATGTGACAATAACGACGCCGGGCCTTCCAGTCGCCCTCGCATAGCCATCGGCCATATGGACCGCGCCTTGCTCATGCCTGACGAGTATATGCCTTAAAGGAGAATCAAAAAGGGCGTCATATATGGGGAGAACCGCCCCGCCGGGAAAACCGAATACCGTATCGACACCCTCTTTAAGGAGACATTCAATGAGAATTTGTGCGCCATTTTCTTTCATCTTTGAGCTCTGCCTGATGATTTTCTATTTAAGAACAGCTCCGGTATAGGCTGAGGTTACGGCTTTCGCATACCGCGAAAGCCATCCGTTTTTTATCTTCGGCTGCGGGGCCTTCCATTCGAGCTTCCGTTTCTTTAATTCATCCGCACTGACTTTAAGCTCAAGGGTTCTGCCGGGTATGTCGAGCTCTATGATATCCCCTTCGCTAACGAGAGCGATCGGGCCTCCCTCCATCGCTTCAGGGGAGATGTGCCCCACGCAAGGCCCCCTTGTGCCGCCCGAAAACCTTCCATCGGTTATAAGCGCCACCGACTCTCCGAGTCCCATGCCCATGAGCGTTGCCGTTGGCGCGAGCATCTCTCTCATTCCGGGGCCTCCCTTCGGCCCCTCGTATCTGATGACAACCACATCGCCGGATTTGATGGTCTTCCCAAATATGGCCTTCATGGCCTCTTCTTCGGAATCAAACACCCTGGCTCTGCCGGTAAAGCGCATCATCTTGTCGCTCACCCCTGACTGCTTTACAACCGCGCCGAGCGGAGCGAGATTGCCTTTCAGGACGGCTATGCCGCCCTCCCTGTGGTAGGCCTCGTCAATGGGCTTGATGACCTCGTCATCAATAAACCCTACTTCATCGATGATGGCCTTTATCCTCTTTCCTGACACAGTAGGATTATCCCTGATGGAGCCTTTGAGCCTTGCAAGTATGGCGCTTATGCCGCCCGCCCAGTGCAGGTCTTCCATGTAATGGTCGCCGACAGGCTCTATGGACGTTATGTGCGGGGTCGTACGGCTCAACACATCGAATAGCTCGAGAGGAAGTTTTACACCGGCGTCGTTGGCTATCGCGAGAAGATGCAATACCGTATTGGTAGACCCGCCGAGGGCCAAGTCGACCATGATGGCGTTCTCGAAGGCTGCCCTCGTCATTATCTTTCTCGGTGTCACATTTTTTTTAACAAGCTCAACTATCCTGACGCCGCTATCGAAGGCAATCCTTCTTTTCTCGGCTGACTGCGCAAGGGCTGTGCCGCATAACGGCAAACTCATTCCCATGGCCTCGGTAAGGCAATTCATCGTATTTGCCGTATACAGCCCCTGACAACTCCCGGCCCCAGGACACGCGCCGATCTCGCAGGAGTCCAGTTCCTCTTTCGAAATCTCCCCTTTTCTGAAACGGCCCATGGCCTCAAATGTATTTCTTATGAACGAAAGCCTCCGGCCCCTGTAACGCCCTGTCATCATGGGCCCTGCCGTAACAATAATTGCAGGCACGTTAAGCCTTGCTGCGGCCATAAGCATTCCGGGCGTTATCTTGTCGCAATTCGTAAGGAGGATCAGGCCGTCGAAAGCATGCGCCTCGGTTACGCTTTCTATGATGTCGGCAATAAGCTCCCTCGATGGCAAAGAGTAATGCATTCCCCTGTGCCCCATGGCTATGCCGTCGCATATTCCAGGAAGACCGAAGAGCATCGGATACCCGCCTCCGGTATGCACACCCTTTTCGATAAATCTCTCAAGGTCTCTCATGCCGATGTGTCCGGGGATCAGGTCGGAAAAGCTTGTCGCAACCCCGATAAAGGGTTTTTTCATCTCACCCTTTGGCAAGCCTGTGGCGTAAAGAAGGGCCCTGTGAGGAACCCGTTCAAGACCTTTTTTAATCCTATCGCTTCTTTTTGGCATATTTATCTTTTTTTATGAGAACTCTCCGAAAGTTTTTTTTCCATTTCATCTTTAAGAGCAAGCTTGAGTTTTTTAAGCCTGTTTTTCTCTAAACTTTCCTCGGCGGTCAGGTGAGACTTTTTCTCGAGGCGATCTATCTTTCTTTCATAATCTTTGTGAATCTTGTATTTCTTTCTGAATTCCTCGTCTTCTTCGATGAGCTTCTCAACTATCGCATCTTTATCCATAATGGGCCTCCACTATTTAAAAAGTAGGGTTAGTTGATTGGCCTCTGGCAGTATATTCCCGCTTAAATTCGAATTAAGAAGAAAAAATCGATAATTTTTCGCCTCCGCGCACAATTCATTTTAACATATATACACGACGAAATTCCCAATTTTTTATATTAACCTAACGGCAGAAGCTTGTCAATAAAGCTACCGGTTGCGAAATGCCTGTTTGCCTGTTCTTTAGAAGCTGGATTAGCTCGTCTTTATCTCGGCTTCGGATTTCCTCAGATACACCGGGCTGATGCTGGCAGGAGCCGTACGTTGGCCATATTCTTCATATGCAAGTAGAGCGATATTTGAGGCTCTGATGTGCCAAAGAGGTTCCGGCGCCAAAGAGGCCTCCTTGACGCGGCTTTTAACATCCTCCGAACAGACTTTGAGTCCGTTGCCAAGAAAGACCGTATGCCTGCCCCCGGCTTCAACATTTATGAACTTGAAAAGCTCATCAGGCGGCAATGCCGATTCATGCAAAAGCGTTTCTATTTTGTCACCTTCGAAGCTGAAAAGGGATGCATAGAGTTCCCCTTTCCTTGCGTCGAGTACCGGACAGACGAGCGATCCGGAATAACGGAGATTCAAAGCAAGCGACTTAAGGGTTGAAACCCCCGCAACATCCCTGTCAAGCGCCCATGCAAGGCCTTTTACCGTACTTATGCCTACCCTGATCCCTGTAAATGAACCAGGACCGATGCCCATTGCGAATAGATCTATCTCGTTTATTTTACACGAAACGCTCCTGAGGATGGAGTCTGAAGTCCGCATCAGCCAGTCGGCATGGGTGCCCGCATCCCCTGCCATCACCTCCGCCGCAAGACGACCATTGTCGAGAAGCGCGACGCTTCCAGAGGCCGAGGATGTATCGAAAGCCAGTATCTTCACCTTTATCCGAATATTCGGAATATGTCGTTGTAAGTTACGAATACCATCAGGGCTATCAACAACGCTATGCCTATCTGTTGGGCGATCCCAAGGAACTTTTCGCTCAAAGGCTTTCCGCTAATGGATTCGATGCCGAAGAAAAGAAGATGTCCTCCATCAAGCACCGGTATGGGAAAGAGGTTTATTATCCCGAGTTGCAGGCTCAGGAACGCCACCAGGGTGAGGAAGTCCGTCAAACCCGTTTCAGCGGCCTTACCCGCCACCTCGGCTATCATGAGGGGGCCGCCAAGCGTCTTCAGCGAATAACGTCCGAGTATGAGACCCTTTATGACCATGAAAAGACGCCCTGTCATTTCCGCGGCGAGAGTAAGACCTCTTTCAACAGCTCCAAGAAAGCCGTATCTCCTAAAAATTTGTTTGTCAAGACGCGTAATCCCAACGAGATAGACCTTCATGTTGGCGTTATATCTCGGGGTTATATTAACCGTTAACTGCTTATCGCCTCTTTTGATAAGAAATGTCTTTTTAGTTCCGTCTTTATGAATGATAGTCTCGAGTTCCGCCCAGTGCGTTATGACCCTGCCGTTTACGGCAAGGATCACATCCCCGGGCTTCAAACCAGCCTCTTCCGCCGGGTAGCCTTTTGAAACCTCGCCTATGACAGGCTTCATCGGCGGATACATCCCGATGATGCTCCCTCCGGTGTCGGGCGAAACCGACGCGATAAATGTCGTTTTAATGTCCTTTCCATCCCGCAACAACTCGATCGCCGACGGCTTGCCCGGAGACGAAAGCGCGGAAAGAAGCTCCTCCCAATCCTTTATCTTTTTGCCATTGACCGATTCAATGACGTCCCCCCCCTTTATGCCGGCGTTGTCAGCCGCCTCGTGTGGAGACACAAAGCCTACTTCCGGCGGTCTATATAGATATGCCGGCACCTTTACGCCTATCAAGTATATTACCGGGAGGAGAACTATCGCCAGAATCAGGTTCATAATCGGACCTGCGGCAACGATCAGGGCGCGATTGTAAACAGACTTATGGGTAAAAGACCTTTTGAAATCGCTTTCAGATACCACTTCGTCCGGAGACTCGCCAACCATCTTCACGTACCCCCCGAGGGGTAGGATGGAGATACGGTACTCCGTTTCGCCTTTCTTCAGGCTCAAGAGCTTCGGCCCGAAACCGAGCGAGAATTTCTCAACCCCGACGCCGCTCAATTTCGCCACGAGAAAATGCCCGAACTCGTGTATAAATATAAGAATGCCGAGAACGACTATAAATGAAATGAAAGTGATCATATCCAAAGAAGTCCTGCTTTAACGATTCGGCGACAGGCAAATTAAATCAGCCGGTAAGGCAATGATCAAACTCTGCTGCCGGATGTTACAGGACAGTGCCTGTCTCGCAATTTAAAAATCCATCAATGGATGGCATTGCAAGACCATTTTCGGCGATATGCCGGATTAAAAAAGCGTTCATTGGTTCAATTTTACAATAATTAGGGACAATGTTCCATGATTAATCAACCAAAGCATCTCATCGTAACATGCGCCGCGTCCCTTGCCCATCTGTCAGCCTCTATCACGTCTTCCAACGCGGTTACTTTTACGGGAGAGTGCTTCTCCAGCACATCTGAGATGACCTTGAAAATGGCGTTAAACGGAAGTCTCCCTTCAAGGAACATACCGACCGCAACCTCGTCGGCCGCGTTAAGCACCGCCGGAGCGGTGCCGCCCATGGCAAGGGCTTCATAGGAAAGGCCAAGGCACGGGAACCGTATGAGATCCGGCTCCATAAATTCGAGCCTGAGGCCGGCCATACCGAGCGTCTGCGCGCCCCCCGAAATCCGTTCAGGATATGAAAGGGCGTACGCTATCGGCCCCTTCATATCCGGTGGACCAAGCTGGGCGATTATGGATCCGTCTGTGTATTCAACCATGGAATGCACTATGCTCTGGGGATGGATGGATACCGATATCTTTGAAGCAGGGAGGTCGAACAGCCACCGCGCTTCAATAACCTCAAGCCCCTTGTTCACGAGCGTGGCTGAATCTATAGTTATCTTTCTGCCCATGCTCCAGTTCGGATGCCTGAGCGCCTCATCGGGAGTCACTGTTTCAAGCCTCTCGTACGGCGTATTCAAAAACGGGCCGCCCGAGGCCGTAAGGATGATGCGCCTCACATCTTCTTTCCGATGTCCGGAAAGGGACTGAAAAATCGCACTGTGCTCGCTGTCAACCGGAAGAAGCTTCACTCCCTTTTTGCAGGCCTCCTCCATGACAAGAGGGCCTGCCATTACGAGGGTTTCCTTATTGGCAAGCGCTATGTCCTTGCCGGCCTTTATGGCCGCCATGGTGGGCAATAATCCAGCCGCCCCGGCAATAGCCGAAACGGTCATGGCCGCAGCCGGGTGCGATGCGGCCTCTACCGCCCCTTCCAGTCCGAAGCCGGATCTGCACAAAAAAGGCGAATCCTTCCTGAGATCCTTAAGAACCGATTCGGTAAGGACAGACACGAACTCCGGCTTAAATTCATCGATCTGTTCCTTGAGAAGTTTGATATTTGCTCCGGCTGCGAGAGAAACGACCCTGAACCTGTCAGGATTCTTTCTTATAACCTCAAGGGTGTTCCTGCCTATCGAACCGGTGGAGCCGAGAATTGCTATCCCTTTTATCATTTTGACCGCCATGTTTAGGCCTGCATTCGGAATATCAAAAAGTAGTACACAAAAGGAACCGGGAAAAGCAAACTATCGAGCCTGTCGAGAATGCCGCCATGCCCGGGGAATATATGTCCGGAGTCCTTCACCCCTGCGCTTCTTTTTAAAAGAGATTCGGCAAGGTCGCCTATTATACCGATAATGCCCAGAATGGCAGATACCGTAATTGCCCCCGATATCGACATGCCCAACGAGAGATATCTGTTCAAGATGCATCCGGCTACAACAGCTCCGGCAAGCCCGCCTATCGCGCCTTCAATGGTTTTGTTGGGACTGACGTAAGGCGAAAGTTTATGCCTGCCAATGGTCTTTCCTGTAAAATACGCAAACGTATCGTTGGCCCATATTACAAAAAGCACGAAAAGCAGCCACCAGCGGCCGGCGTCGAGGCTCCTTAATAGTATCATATAAGACAGTGGGACGGCGAGGTATACAAGTCCAACGGTTTTAATGGCGGTGTCAAGAAAAGCGTCCTTAAAATCATTATCTCGAAACATTGCGGCGAAAAAGAAGGCAAAGAGGGAAATTAATACGCCGGGCAAAAGCGCGCCCCTGCCGTAAAAATAGCATAGAGACGGCATCAGTCCGCTTGACACGATGCCCACAAAATCCACCAACCAGGTCCTTTTTTGAATTATATTGAGGTTGTTGTACTCAAAAAAAGACGCGATGGCAAGCGCGAAAATGATCGTAAAAAACCAGAAAGCGGATAGATACAGAATAAAAAAAAGAACTATCGGAATGATTAAAACAGCCGTCAGGACCCTTTTCAGATAACCTCTCCCTTAAAGTGGCGTTCCAGACCAAATGAACCTCTCCCCGGCCTGAAG
>JAKAIQ010000193.1 GCA_021825035.1 Deltaproteobacteria bacterium
TGAAGCCCTTACCGACCATCGTGCCGGTATCACCTACCTGTCCGCCGGATTCCCCGTAAAATGGAGTCTCTTCCGTTATTATCTCGATACTGTCGCCGAGGAACGCGGTATCGACGTTGTCGCCGTTCTTTATGATGCAGAGCACCTTCGAGGAAACCGCTTCCATGTGGTATCCTGCGAACTTCGAGCCGAGACCGGCGTCGGAGAGCCTCCTGTAAAGTTGCTGTACCGATTCTTCCCCCTGAACGCCTTTCCAGGCGAGGCGAGCCTTTTTCTTCTGCTCCTCCATGTATTTTGAGAATCCTTCCTCATCTACGGAGAAACCTTCCTTTCTCACTATATCGGCCGTCAGGTCCACCGGGAAACCATAGGTGTCGTAGAGTTTGAAGGCGACATCCCCGGATATGACGGTCTCACTCCTGGCCTTGAGGCCGCGGATCTCCCCGTCAAGCATGCCGAGCCCTCTCTCAAGGGTCTCAAAGAAACGCTCTTCCTCGCCCATGGTCGCTCGCGAGACTATATCCCTGGCCCTCAGAACTTCAGGATAAACATGGGAGAAGGATTCGACCACTTTGTCGTTAAGCCTGTAGATAAAGGGTTCCTTTATACCCAGGAATCTGCCGTGCCGTGCCGCCCTTCTAATGATTCTGCGCAGGACATACCCCCTGCCTTCGTTGCTCGGAAGAACCCCGTCCGAGATGAGAAAAGTTACTGCTCTGGCGTGATCGGCTATCGCTCTTATGGATACGTCGTTCTCGTGTTCAACCCCGTATTTTTTTGACGTGAGTTCTTCAATCCGTTCTATTAACGGCATGAAGAGGTCGCTTCCGTAGTTTGTTTTCTTCCCCTGCATGACGGCAGCCAGGCGTTCAAGGCCCATGCCGGTGTCTATGCTTGGCTTTGGCAAGGGGATGAGCTCTCCGTCGGCGTTTCGGTTATATTGCATGAATACGAGGTTCCATAACTCAAGGAACCTGTCGCAGTCGCAGCCCACCCTGCAGTCAGGCTTTCCGCAGCCGGCTTCCTCGCCCTGGTCTATTATAATCTCCGAGCACGGGCCGCATGGGCCGGTATCGGCCATTGACCAGAAGTTATCCTTCTCGCCCATCCGCACGATCCTATCTTCCGGGAGCCCGCTCTCCCTCTTCCATATGTCGGCGGCCTGGCCGTCGGTCTCGAATACGGTTATCCAGAGCTTCTCAGCAGGCAGCGTCATCTGATTTACAAGGAAGTCCCATGCGAAGTGAATAGCGTCCTCCTTGAAGTAATCTCCGAAAGAGAAGTTCCCGAGCATCTCAAAGAAAGTGTGATGCCTTGCCGTCCTGCCCACGTTTTCGAGGTCGTTGTGCTTGCCCCCGGCCCTTACGCATCTCTGGCACGTCACGGCCCTGCGGTAATCGCGAGTCTCCTCCTGCAAGAATACCTTTTTAAACTGCACCATGCCCGCATTAGTGAAAAGAAGCGTAGGGTCGCCTTTTGGAACAAGGCTGGATGAGGCTATTACCTCATGGCCGTTTTTTGAGAAATATTCAAGAAACCGTTTTCTTATGTCCGCTGATTTCATTTCTCTCTTGTTCTCTTTATCTTGCCCGGCTAAGCTTCCTGATTGTGGCGCCTGCCCAGGACCTTCATTACAATATATGTCTGATAGCCAAGCCCTTTGAGGAATCTGTTTGCCCTAACCGACTCCCCGGCATTAAGGGGCATGGCAAGCCTGTTTTTTCTCAACCATTTTTTTAAGGCATCGACAGCGGCATTTTCAAAGGCTTCTCCTGACGGAAGGGCCTTCGCGATAGCTTCCCTGGATATGCCCTTCGACGCAAGTTCGGCTGATATCTTGGCCGGGCCCCAGAATTTATTCTTTATTCTCGAGCTTACGAGAGAACAGGCGAATTTGTCGTCATTCAGATAGCCTGCCGTCATCAGATAATCTATGGTCGAATCTATATCGGGACCGTCAAATCCTTTTTGAATGAGTTTATTCCTTACCTCGGTTATGCTCCTGTCACGGAAAGACAGATACTTGAGCGCCACTCCCCTGGCGTCGGCAGCCTTATCCTTGAGAGCCATGGCATACCCTGAACATATCGGTGCGTGTAAAAACTAAAAGCGATCGATATCCCCGGACGATTGGACACCATCTTTCTCTTCTTTTTCGAAATCCTTCCAGCCCATGTCGCTTGTGCCGGTGATGCCCTTGACCTTGAGAGCGAAGTCTGCCGGATTGCTCGCCTGTCTCAGCGCCTCTTCATATGTGATCAGCCCTTCGTTGAGGAGGGAAAGCAACGATTGATCGAAGGTCTGCATTCCGTATGAGGCGCGCCCCTTGTAGATGGCGTCAGCGATATCCTTGGTCTTATCCTTGTCTTCGATGCATTCTCTTATCCTCGACGTCGTTACCATCACCTCAACCGCCGGCACTCTTCCTTTGCCATCCTTCATCGGCATGAGCCTTTGGGAGATTATGGCCTTTATCACGCCGGCCAGCTGAATCCTTATCTGCTTTTGTTGATATGGCGGAAAGACCGAAACTATCCGGTTAATGGTCTCCAGGGCGTCGATAGTATGAAGGGTGGAGAGGACGAGGTGTCCGGTTTCAGCCGCCGTAAGGGCAATTTCTATGGTTTCCAGATCCCTCATCTCGCCGACCAGAATGATGTCCGGATCCTGGCGCAACGCCCCCCGGAGCGCCTCGGAAAATGTCCTCGCATCCGTGCCGATTTCCCTCTGGTTGATTATGCAACGTTTGTCCCTGTGCAGGAACTCGATCGGGTCTTCGACCGTTATTATGTGGTCGGACCTGCTGTTATTTATGTAATCTATCATGGTGGCGAGGGTCGTGGACTTTCCGCTTCCGGTGACTCCTGTCACGAGGACGAGCCCGCGGACCTCGTTTGATATCTTTTCAAGCACCTTGGGGAGATTAAGGTCCTCGAAGGTCTGTATCCTCATCGGGATTACCCTGAAGACCACGCCTGTCGCGCCCCTTTGTTGAAATACGTTTACCCTGAACCTCCCAAGCCCCGGGATGCTGTAGGCCATGTCGACCTGGTGATGGGTCTTGAAGGTTTCCTTCTGGTTTTCGTTCATAATCCTGATGGCAGTCCTGGCGACCTCGTCGGGGACAAGCCTTTCGTGGTTCTTTATGGGCACAAGGCTTCCATTGATCCGCAGTATCGGCGGCACACCTGCCTTGAGATGGACGTCCGAGGCCCGGCCTTTCACGGCTATGTTAAGGATGGAGCTTAAATCTATCTCAGCCATGCCATCACTCCTCTTTTATCCCTATGCCGTAATGCTGAAGGATTTTTTTCTCAATGTCGGCGGCCACATCCCTGTGTTCCTTAAGGAAGTTCCGGGCGGCTTCCTTGCCCTGTCCGAGCCTCTCGCCGCCGTAGGAAAACCATGACCCGCTCTTTTCGACTATATTGGCGTTGGCGCCGAGATCGAGCAGATCGCCTTCCTTCGAGATACCCTCGTTAAAAAGTATGTCGAATTCGGCATCCTTGAACGGAGGGGCGAGTTTGTTTTTTACCACCTTTACCTTTATTCTGTTGCCGATAACAGCCTCACCCTGTTTTATCTGGCCGATCTTCCGTATATCCAGCCTTATCGAGGCGTAGAACTTAAGAGCATTGCCGCCCGTGGTCGTCTCCGGGGAGCCGTACATTACGCCTATCTTGTGTCTTATCTGGTTTATGAATATGACGCAGGTATTGCTTTTGCTTATTGTCGAGGTAAGTTTCCTCAGCGCCTGGCTCATGAGGCGGGCCTGAAGCCCCATGTGAGAATCTCCCATATCGCCCTCGAGCTCTGCCCTCGGCACAAGCGCGGCTACCGAATCAACCACTATCAGGTCTACGGCTCCGCTTCTTATAAGGACGTCGGCAATTTCAAGGGCTTGCTCGCCGGTATCCGGCTGCGAAAGCAGGAGGTCGTCTGTATTTACCGACAGTTTTTTTGCGTAAGTGATATCGAGCGCGTGTTCGGCGTCTATGAAGGCCACGGCGCCGCCGTTATTCTGCGCCTCGGCGGCTATGTGGAGCGCGAGCGTCGTCTTACCCGATGACTCGGGGCCAAAGATCTCGATCACGCGGCCCCGCGGAACGCCGCCTACGCCAAGTGCGATGTTAAGGGCAGGCGAGCCGGTAGATATTGTCAGTACATCGGCAGGCGCCCCGTCCTTGCCGAGTCTCATTATGGACCCCTTGCCGAACTGTTTTTCGATCTGCGC
>JAKAIQ010000194.1 GCA_021825035.1 Deltaproteobacteria bacterium
GCTGCCGGGGTGGAGAAGGGATCGAACGCTCCCAATAAGGACAAGGTCGGGAAGGTCACCAAAAAGCACGTGGAGGATATTGCCAGGCTCAAGATGCCTGATATTACGGCAGGGAGCCTTGAGGCCGCGGTCAAGACTATCGAAGGCACCGCAAGAAGCATGGGAATCTTGGTGGAGGGTTAGTCAAATGGGTAAAAAATACGAAGCGGCGAAAGCCAGAGTTGAAGAACGGAGCTACGATCTCGAGGAAGGATTTAAGGTGTTGCCTTCCGCCGTCTGCGCCAAGTTCGACGAGACCGTTGAGGTATCCGGACGTCTCGGGGTAGACCCCAAGCATCCGGAGCAGATGGTGAGGGGCACAGTGGTGTTGCCGCACGGGATAGGAAAAAAGGTAAGAGTTCTCGTTTTCGCAAAGGGAGAGAAGGAGGCGGAGGCTAAGGAGGCAGGGGCGGATTTCATCGGAGCCGATGACATGATCGATAAGATAAATAAGGGCTGGCTCGAATTCGATGCGGTGGTCGCGACCCCGGATATCATGGGCGCCGTTGGAAAGCTCGGCAAGGTCCTGGGTCCAAGAGGCCTTATGCCAAACCCGAAGCTTGGAACCGTCACATTCGACGTGAAAAGGGCGGTTTCGGACCTTAAGGCCGGCAAGGTCGAATTCAGGGTCGATAAGGCAGGCAATATTCATGTCCCCGTGGGCAAGGCATCGTTCGGTTCCGAAAAACTGAGAGAAAATTTCATGGCTCTCATGGAGGCTATCATCAAGGCAAAGCCCGCTTCGAGCAAGGGCTCATATCTGAGAAGCCTTTTCGTTTCGACCACCATGGGGCCGAGCATCAGGTTGAATCCGCTGGAAGTTCGGAATTTGTTCAAGTAATTCCGCCGGCAAGCCGAGCGGAAGGATTTTTATAAAAGTCATATAGGTCAGAGACAGCAGGGGACGATGGCTTGCGACGCCGTTGACTTAAACATCCTGCCGAGACCTGAGTTGTAAAGGTTAAGTTTTTTTAGCGTGCGTTGCATTTGGCGCTTAGCCCTTTTTAAACTCAAGCTCTATTCTGTCTCTGATATTAAGGACGGAAAGGAGGTAACAGCCGATGAGATTGGACAGGCAAAAGAAAGAAAAACTTGTCGAAGACGTCCAGGGCAAGTTCAAGATGGCAAAAGCCACCTTCATAGCCGAATACAAGGGCATGAAGGCCGTCGAGATGAACGAGATAAGAAAGGTGCTGAGGGATGCCTCCATTGACCTCAAGATCGTAAGGAATACCCTGGCTAGGCGGGCGGTAAAGGGCACCCGGATAGAGCATATTTCCGAAAAGCTTGCCGGTGCGACCGCCATAGCCTTCAGCTACAATGACCCGGCGCAGGCGGCCAAAACGCTTGTGCAATTCGCCAAGGATACTCCCAATCTGAAGCTTAAGATGGGCACCCTCGGGGATAAGATAATAAGCCTTGAAGAGATAAAGGGCCTGGCGGAACTGCCGCCGCGGGAGGTGCTTATCGGTATGTTCCTGGCCACTCTCAAGTCGCCGAGTGCGGGGCTTGTAGGGGTATTAAGCGGAGTGCCGAGAAAATTTCTCTATGCGCTTAACGCTATTCAGACCAAGAAAGCCGAAGGGCAACAGCAATAAGAAAATCCATAACCTGAAAACAAGAAAAATAGGAGGATTAAGATGGCCGACATAAAAAAGGAAGACGTTGTCAAATATATAGAAGGCATGACGGTGCTTGAGCTGGCTGAACTCGTAAAAGAACTTGAAGAGAAGTTTGGAGTGTCGGCCGCCGCGCCGATGGCGGTTGCCGCCGTGGGTGGCGCCGCTGCCGCCGCTGCGCCGGCTGCCGCTGAGAAGACCGAGTTCAACGTGGTGCTCAAGGAAGCCGGAGCGGAAAAGATAAAGGTCATAAAGGAAGTAAGGGCTGTAACCGGCCTCGGCCTTAAAGAGGCGAAGGATCTTGTTGAAGGCGCGCCGAAGACGCTGAAGGAAGGCGTATCGAAGGACGAAGCCGAGAAGATAAAGAAGCAGGTTGAAAGCGCCGGTGCAAAGGTTGAGATACAATAGGCAGGCTCAGTCCAAAGTTTTGTCCCATGGCAGGCTGCTGAATTATTCAGCAGCCCCTGGACATTAAGTGGCGTCTTGCGAAAGGTCGCTGGCTATCCGCCTGCAAAGCCGGCGTCGAATCGAATCAGCCCGCAGCCTCTGGCCCGGCGGGCGATTCTACTTATGATTCTAAATCAAGGAGTAAATAAAATATGGCTTCCTCTCAATTAATGCCGGAAAAGATATTGAGGAAGGATTACTCTCGCATAGGCAAGGTCGTCAGCATGCCTAATCTGATCGAGGTGCAAAAGAAATCTTTCGTACAGTTTCTGCAGCTCGACGCCAAATCTTCTGAAGAGAGAGCCGATGTGGGGCTCCAGGCGGTATTCAAAAGCGCTTTCCCGATAAAGGACTTCAGCGGCAACGCCTCTCTCGAATTCGTAAAATACTCGCTTCTTGAACCCAAATATACCGTCGATGAATGCCACCAGAAGGGCATGACGTATGCCGCTCCTATAAAGTTGCTCGTGCGTCTTATCATGTGGGACAAGGACCCTGAAACCGGGGCCCAGAGTATCCGCGACATAAAGGAGCAGGACGTTTACTTCGGTGAGATACCGCTCATGACGGATAACGGCAGTTTTATTATAAATGGAACCGAAAGAGTTATCGTCAGCCAGCTTCACAGGTCTCCCGGCGTTTTCTTCGAGTTTGAGAAACCCAAGGGATTTACCGGCAAGGTGCTCTACACCGCGAGGGTCATCCCCTATCACGGCTCATGGCTCGATTTTGAATTTGATCAGAAGGACTGGCTCTACGTTCGCATAGATAAAAGAAGGAAGATGCCGGCAACGATTCTCTTGAAGGCTCTCGGATATTCCGTGGAGGAGATGCTCAATTTTTTCTATCCGAGCGAGGAAATAGTCATCGACGGCAAAAAGATACTTAAAAGCATCGAGCCAGATTATCTCGTCGGGCAGAAGGCGAGCAGGGATATAAAGGACCCTTCTACGAACGAGATAATCGTAAAGAAGGACAGAAAATTCACAAGGCTCGTCATAAAGAAGCTCGTATCCGCCGGGGTCAAATTCATTCCGGTGGAGGTGGAAGACATCGTCGGAAGAATAGCGTCGCGCGATATCGTCGACCCGAATACGGGAGAGATCATCCTTGAATGCAACCTGGTGCTTTCAAGGGAGAAGCTCGACGAGATATCGGCTCGCAACATTTCTAATTTCAAGCTTCTCCTTATCGAGGCCATGGGATCGTTCTTCCGGGAAACCCTCATAAATGACCGCATCGGCAACGAGGAGACGAAGGTCATAGCCGAGTACAGGAAGGAAAACCCCGACAGCTCGGCCACAAACATGACGCTTAACGCGAAGATCGAGATATACAAAAGGCTTAAGCCCGGTGACCTCCCGACCGTTGACACGGCCAACGCGTTCATAGATGAGCTTTTCTTTACGCCGGAGAGGTATGATCTTTCAAGGGTCGGAAGGCTCAAGCTTAACCGCAAGCTTGGCTTTGACGTGCCTCTTGACCATACGACGCTGAGAAAAGAAGACATACTCGAGGTCGTCCGTTATCTCGTCCTCTTGAGGAACGGGCAGGGTTCCGTCGACGACATCGATCATCTCGGCAACAGAAGGGTAAGGTCGGTCGGTGAACTGCTGGAGAACCAGTACAGGATAGGGCTCCTCAGAATGGAGAGGGCCGTAAAAGAGAGGATGAGCCTCGGGGAGCTCGAAACGCTCATGCCCCATGACCTCATAAACCCGAAGCCTGTGTCGGCGGTCATAAAGGAGTTTTTCGGGTCAAGCCAGCTTTCACAGTTCATGGATCAGACGAATCCGCTTTCCGAGATAACCCATAAAAGAAGGCTTTCCGCCCTTGGGCCTGGAGGCCTCACGAGGGAGAGGGCGGGCTTTGAGGTCAGGGACGTCCATGCCACGCACTACGGCAGGATTTGCCCCATCGAGACCCCGGAGGGCCCGAACATCGGTCTTATAGTTTCACTCAGCACCTATGCGAGGGTGAACGACTTCGGTTTCATAGAGACTCCTTACAGGGAAGTCAAGGACGGCAGGGTCACCAACAGGATCGCCTATCTTTCGGCCCTTGACGAGGAAAACCATGTCATAGCGCAGGC
>JAKAIQ010000195.1 GCA_021825035.1 Deltaproteobacteria bacterium
TTCGAGTTGCGGATTGCTGAGAAAGGCCGGCAAATTTGCGCTACTCATAACGACGAGGGCTGTAAAGGACTGAGCCGCGGCCCCGGGCCGCGGCAACGGACGCCGCGCGGAACGCCATCACGGCGCAGGCGGGATAGGCTGGAAGATGCCGGAGGCGACGCTTTCAATAATAATAGTCAACTGGGACGGAATGAGGTTCCTCGAAGGGTGCCTCGGCTCCGTCTTCGCGCAGGCCTTTCCGTCCCTTGAAGTCATACTTGTCGACAACGGCTCGACCGACGGCTCGGCCGGATTCGTCAAGGAGCGCTTCCCCGACGTCACGGTCATCGAGAACGGCTCGAACATCGGCTTCGCGGCGGCGAACAACCGGGGCATATTGAGCTCGAGGGGCAAGTACGTCCTGACCCTCAATAACGACACAGTCCTCGGCGAGGGTTTTCTCGCCGAGCTTCTCCGGGCCGCGGCCGCGTCGGAGGAGGACTGCGGCATGTGGGCTCCGAAAATACTTTCGTTCCATGACCGTGATGTGATAGATTCTGTGGGCGGGCTTCTCGTCTATCCGGACGGGCTTGCCAGGGGCAGGGGAAGGCTTGAGAAGGACGCGGGCCAGTACGACCGCGAGGACGTGCTCATGCCGAGCGCGTGCGCGGCCCTCTACAGAAGGAGCATGCTCGACGACGTCGGGCTTTTCGACGGGGATTTTTTCGCGTACTGCGAGGACACCGACCTCGGCCTCCGGGCGCGGCTCGCCGGATGGAAGGCAAGGGGAGCGCCGGGCGCGATCGTATATCATTATTATTCCGGCACGGGCGGAAGCCATACGCCCTTCAAGGCGTTCCTCGTCGAAAGGAACCGCCTGTGGGTTGCCGTAAAGAACCTCCCGGCGCCGGTTGTTTTCATCTCGCCGCTCTACACCATCTGGAGATACGCGGTTCAGGCGTACGGCATAATGGCCGGGAAAGGCGCGAGCGGGCGTCTTGCCGAGGGCTTCTCCGCGTTGGGCCTCCTGCGCGTCGTGTTCAGGGCCTATGGCGAGGCGCTCCGCGGCATCCCTCTCATGCTCGAAAAAAGGAGGGCCATTCAGAGGAGCCGCAGGGTGCGCGACCGGGACGTCGTCAACTGGCTCAGGAAGTTTTCCCTGAGCGCGGCGGAACTCGGCTTGAAGGATTAGCGTCCGTGCCGGGGCATGCCCGGCAGGTTCATAAAGCCGGAAAATAGCGCGATGGAGGATAGCATGACAAAAAAAGTGAACGCGGCGGCGAATTCCCGAAAAGGCGGCAAGGCCTCGAAAGGGAAGCTCTATGCCGCGATACTCGCCGGGGGCGTGGGAAGCCGCTTCTGGCCTTTGAGCAGGGAGACGACCCCGAAGCAGTTGCTTAAGGTCGTCGGGGACGAGAGCCTGCTGAGGGCCACGATAAGGAGGCTCCATCCGCTCGTCCCAGCCGAACGGGCGCTCATCGTGACCAGCGCGAAGCAGGCCGAGCTCATCAGGCTCCATCTGATGTATGACGGCAAGGCCATGAACCCCGGCTACGTGATAGAGCCGGAGGGCAAGAACACCGCTCCGGCCATAGGGCTTGCCGCGGTGGAGCTTTACCGCAAGGACCCCGGCGCCGTCATGGCCGTCCTTCCGTCGGATCATATCATCGAGGACAGCGGGGCCTTCAGACGGGCGCTCAGGGCCGGCCACATGGCGGCGCTCGACGGCCATCTCGTGACCTTCGGCATAAAGCCCACGTCGCCGGCGACCGGCTTCGGTTACATAAAGGCCGGGGCTGGCAGGCTTAAAAAAATAGACGGCTTCGAGGTGAGGAAGGTCGGGAGCTTCGTCGAGAAGCCGGACATAAAGAAGGCGCGCGCCTACTTGAAGGCCGGGGGATACTTCTGGAACAGCGGCATATTACTGTGCAGGGTGGACAGGATCCTCGAAGAGTTCAAGGCGCACATGCCCGGCCTGTACGGCGAGCTTGCCGGCGTGCTCGACGGCAAAGACGTGGCCGGGGCCTATGAAAGGGCCGAGGCCGTTTCGATAGATTACGGGATACTCGAAAAGGCCGATGACGTCGTCGTCATCCCTGCAAGCTTTCCATGGTCGGACATGGGCACGTGGAGCTCGTTCAGCGACGCGGTGAGGCCGGACGGCCAGGGCAACATCATAAGGGGCAGGGTCGTGGACATCGGCTCGAAGGATTCGATAATCTTCGGGTGCGACAGGGCTGTCGCCACGATAGGCCTCGATAACGTCATACTCGTGGACACCCCGGACGCGACGCTCGTATGTCCCAAGGAAAGGGCGCAGGAGGTGAAGGAGGTCGTCGGGCTCCTCAAGAAAAAGGGGTACACCGAGCACGAATATCACAGGACGGTCGAGAGGCCGTGGGGCAGCTATACGCTCCTCGAAAAAGGCAACGGCTACAAGATAAAGAAGATTTGCGTCGGCCCGCGCCGCCGCCTGAGCCTTCAGGCCCACGGGCGCAGGAGCGAGCACTGGGTCGTGATCGCCGGCATGGCGCGGGTGCAGAGGGGCGAGGAGACGGTCGACGTGGCCGTGAACCAGAGCACTTACATCCCGCGGGGCGTGAAGCACAGGCTTGAGAACCCTCTTGACGAGATGCTCGAGATAATAGAGGTTCAGACCGGCGGATACGTCGAGGAAGACGACATAGTCCGCTTTGACGACGACTTCGAGCGGCGATAGCGTTTTAGCCTTGAGATTGCCATGGATGAAAAAAGAAGGGTCTATTGCGGCATTGACGTCATCCGTATATCGCGGATAAGGGCCGCGGCGGAGCGGCGCGGCTTCCTCGAAAGGGTCTTTACCGAAACCGAGCTTTGCTACTCGTTCGGAAAAAAGTCGCCTTACAGGCATCTCGCCGGAAGGTTCGCCGCGAAAGAGGCCTGTCTCAAGGCGCTGACGACCGTGCTTGAAGGGATAAACTGGAAGGACATCGAGGTCGTGAACTCGGAGGACGGAAGCCCTGCCCTCGAATTCCGGGCCGCCGCCAAAAGCCGCCTTTCGGGCGGAAGGGCCTTTCTGAGCATCGCCTACACGAAAGACCTTGCCGTTGCCTCGGTCGTCGTGGAGCGGCAGGGCTAAACTTTTGCGTTCTTCTTCGCGGCCCTGAGTCTCCTGTATCTTGTTACCGCCCATCGCGTGAATATATAAGTCCCGGCCGCGAAAACCCCGGATACGATGACGTTGCCGACCGTAAAGACCAGATACGCCCGCCCGAAGCCGCGGAAAAGGCCTTCGTTACGGACTTTTGCGAGTAGCCTCCGGCCGTCCTCGCCCATGAGGACGCTTCCGATAAAAACGCTCAGGGCCCAGAAAAAAGGCGCGGTAAAGGGGTTCATGACGAGGCTTCCGAGCGCCGCCGCCGCCCTGTTCACCCGCATGAGCGACGCGGCCGCCAGGGCAAGGATGATCCCCGCGCCAAAGGTGGGGAATATGCCCATGAAAACCCCTATCGCCGCCCCGCGGGCTATCTTCTCCGGCGGGTCGTTCAGGCGGAGCGCCTTCAAGTACGCGAGCCGCGCCGTCCTCCACGCCCTTACGCGGAAGCGGTTTTGTTTCCATGGGGTTTTTTGATCGTTTTCAGCCACGGGATCGTTTTTTTACGGCATCTGCGCGGCATGAGAGCGCATTATAATCCCGCTGTCCCCCGCTTTAAGAGATGGGAGACAGCGGGGGATTTGACGCGCATGGGCGTTGTGGAGAAACATTCGCCCGCCGTCATGAAGACCCGTTGTCGTAGCGGTTGGTAATGGGCATCCTCCGGTCTTTTCCGAGGGCGCGGGGGGTTATCTTCACGCCCGGCGGGGCCTGCCTTCTTTTGTATTCGCTCGAATCGACCATGCGCACGACCTTCCTTACCGTCTCGCGGCTGAAACCCATCGAGACTATCTCTTCGGCGCTTTTGTCCTCCTCGACATAGGCCTTCAGTATTTTGTCGAGGACGTCGTAGGGCGGCAGGGTGTCCTGGTCGGTCTGGTTGGGCCTGAGTTCCGCGGTCGGGGCCTTGGTAAGCACCCTCTCCGGAATGACGGCCTTCCCGGCCCGTTCGTTTATCCCGGCGGACAGCTCGTAGACGAGCGTCTTCGGCACGTCCTTTATGACGGCGAACCCTCCGGCCATGTCGCCGTAGAGCGTGGCGTATCCGACGCTCATCTC
>JAKAIQ010000196.1 GCA_021825035.1 Deltaproteobacteria bacterium
GTCGAAGCCGGCGTTGAGCTGAGGGGTTGTCCGGAGACGGTAAAGATACTTAAAGGCATAAAAGGTGCCGCCGAGGAAGACTGGTCGGCTGAGTACCTTGACCTTGTGCTGGCCGTAAAAGTAGTGGAAGACCTGGATGAAGCTATGCGCCACATCGCGAGATGGGGGTCCATGCATACCGAGTCGATAGTCACGAAAGATTACGGCAACGCGCAGAGGTTTTTGAGAGAGGTAAACTCATCGACCGTGCTCGTAAACGCTTCTACAAGGTTTTCGGACGGGTTTCAGCTCGGGCTCGGAGCGGAGATAGGGATATCAACGACAAAGATTCATGCCTTCGGTCCGATGGGCCTTGAAGAATTGACAACCCGGAAGTTCATCATTTATGGAGACGGGCAGATAAGAGAATAAGACAAAATTTGACATTTTATGAAAAAAGTTTCCGATTGTCTCCCTGATAATAGTGTAAAATTTATGATATTCCAATGAGTTAGGCGTTGGCATGTCTGTTGCATTTTAGTATGCTGGTGGAAACCGACAATAGTAAAGTTTTAAAATTTGAAGTAGAATAGGTAATGATATTCACTCTGGAGGATTATCATGGGCGTAAAAGGCAGACTTAAAGACATGAGCCTCGTGGACATCATTCAGATATTCGCGACGGAGCGAAAAACCGTCGCGATACATCTTGGATCTGAAATGGGTTATGGGTGTGTTTACCTTAAAAATGGTTATATTATACACGCCACTTACAGGGAGTTCGCAGGGTCATCGGCGCTTTTTCAGTTGCTCGCATGGAAAGACGGAGAATTCGAGGTTGAGATAGATGCGGTCACGGACGAGCGAAGCATTAATAAACCGGCTGAGGCCGTCGTACTCGAAGGGTTGAGGCTTCTTGACGAATCAAGGGCGAGGGGTGGCGTAAAAGGGGCGTATACCGGGGACATGGAATCCATAAGATTGATAAACAAGCTCCTTGATCTCGGCATTCTCGAAAAGAATTAAGGCTCCCTTATAAGGTTTTTGGCATGGGTGGAACAAAAAATATCGCGATCATAGGCGCCAATAAAGAGACGTTGGCGCTCCTGCCTGTCCTGTTAAAAGACGATAAATCGAAGGTCGTTGTTATAGCCGATTCGAATAAAGACGCTATGCTCTTTAAGCTCAACGAGCTTGGTTACCGCGTCGCAGACAGTTTTGGGGTCAGGGTTACCGATGATCTTAACGAGATAAGGAAGATCGCCGATCTCGGAATCATAATAAACGCCTTGCAGGACAGGGCAACCGAGAAATTCCTTGAGGCGCCCGAGTTCAGGGATGTAGAAAAACTGGGCACGCTCAGCGCGAGGCTTCTCTGGGGGCTTAAGACTTCTCCTGCCGATGGAGGCGCCGGGGACCAGGCCGCGCTTCTCGGCTCATTTAGGGAGATTGTCGATGCGGTCAGACTTACTACGGATCGCAAGGAATTGCTTTCCGTCATCTTAAAACTTGCTATCGAATCTTCACGCGCCGAACGCGGTTCCATAATGCTCATCTCGGACGACGATACGCTGCGCGTTGAGATAGCCAAGGGGATGGATGATGAAGTTGTACGCAAGATAAGGGTATCCATGGGAGAGGGGATATCGGGAAAGGTAGCCAAGGAAGGCAAGCCGCAACTTATTTCCGGCAAGGCGAGAGGGGAAGAATTCGCCCGCCTCATGGACAGGAGCGACGTAAAGAGCTCAATGTGCGTTCCGCTAATAGTAAGCGGCAAGGTTATAGGAGTAATAAATGTAAGCTCTAACGAATCCTCGCATACATTCACCGAGGAAGACCTTAATTTTCTTTCAACGCTGGCCGGCTTGGCTGCCGAGGTGATTAACAGGTCCAATGAGTATGAGAGGCTTAGAATAGATTCCGCAAAGTTTATTTTCTGGAAAGAAGTAGACGCCATAATGTCGTCAGCGATGCCGCTGGACAACCGTCTGAATACGGTAGCCAGAAAGCTCGTCGGCATATTCCCCGGCCTTACATGTTTCATATACATCTACGATGAAGACAGAAACAGGCTATTTCTCAAGGCGGCGAGCACCAGGGATGCGAAGGGCATAGGCCTTCTGAGCCTGAGACCTGGCGAAGGCATGGAGGGCTCGGGCGTTGAGTCACTTGACGACCTTGTACTGGTGGACAGGACAGAGGGAAAGATTAAAAGGGCATATCTTACGCTTCCCATGGTCTCTCATGGAATTCCCGTCGGAACTCTCAACGCGCAGATGGTCTCGGCCTGCGGCCTTTCCGCATACCAGGAGGTATTTCTCAAGGATATAAGAGATCTCATCGCCGACAGCGTCTATAAACATAAGCAGGCTGAAAGGGAAAAGCTCAAATCGCGCAAGATGTTCGCTGTCGACGAGGCCGGCATAGAGATTATATCCATAAGGGATGCGAAGAGGCTCGCCGAGATAATAGCTGCAACTCCTGCCGCCATAATCGGGGCCGAGGGAGCGCTTCTCAGGATGAAGCAGGGCGGCAAATTCCAGACCGCCGCATTTTTTGGCCTTGACGATAAGAATATAAGAGAATATTTCGTGCCGATAGAGAAGGAGACCGTAACCGAGGTCTTGAGGAAAAGACAGCCCGTAGTAAGGGAATTTTCCGAAGAGGCAAGCCCTTACGTAAGGTCGGTTTTCGCTTATCCGCTCAAGGTCAACGGCGACATCGCCGGCGTGCTTTCGTTTTTCAACAAGACCGAAGACACCCTTCTGTATCCCTATGCCTTCTCAAAGTCAGACCTCGAGATAATGGCCAGATTCGCGGTTTACGTCGAAAAGGCCTTTTTAAACCTTAGACGGGCACCTGCCGAGCCGGTCGAGAAGAAGAAAGAAGAGCTTCGTTCCACTCTTTCTCTTTTCGAGGAAAGAGCGGAGCAGGAGCTCAATCGGGCGAGAAGGCTCGATAAGGGGCTCGTGCTCGCCACCGTGAAGATAGCCGGACTCAAAGAGGCTTTGCCCGCTAAAAGGATTGAGTTCGAAGGCAAGCTCATGGACGTCATAAAGAAAAAATCGCGGAGTTTCGACGTTGTGGCAAGGCTTAATAATGAGACTTTCGGCTTCCTTTTCCTCGATACGCATGAAAAAATGACCAGGCTTGTCGGCGCCATAACCGAGTTCATTGCGTCGGATGCTGACGTAAACAGGGCTTTCATGGAGGGCAGGGCGGACATTCTTTATGGTTTGGCGAATTTCCCGGCTGATGGGGATTCTTTCGCTGCGCTGTTTTCCAAAGCGTCAAGCAGAATTAAGATTAATTTTAACAAGATATTAGGGCACGAATTTTAGTTTTTGCCTTAAAGAAAAGATACAATGATAAAAGTAAGATTTTTTGCCATGCTTAAAGGGATCGCCGGGACTGAAACCAAGGAATACGGCATAACCGCGCCGATCAAAATGGAGAATCTCAAAGAAATTATCAAAAAGGACTTTCCCTCCCTGTCGCAGTACATTGACAGCAGATCGTTGCTCATATCGGTCAATCAAGAGTTCGCCACGAAAGACACGCTCATCAAAGACGGCGACGAGGTCGGAATTCTGCCTCCCTTCTCCGGCGGTTAGAACAATAATCTTTAAATTGTCCCTGTAAAGAGTTATAATCCGACGGAATAGGGGACGGATCAAACAGATGTCAGAGCTTGTATTCATTCAGCGGGAAGAGTTCTCAGTAGAGGATGTCATTGCCACGGTAAAGGCGGCCTCGAAAGGGATAGGCGCCGTGGCGGTTTTTCTCGGGTGCGCGAGAGATTTCTCAAAGGGCGAGGAGATAACCGGACTCGACTTTGAACATTATCCGGGAATGGCCGAGAATAGGCTCAAGGACATCCGTTCGAGGGCCCTCGGTAACTTCAACATCATAGAGATGGCGATAGCCCACAGAACCGGGCCCATAGATATAGGAGAGGATATCGTCCTCATAGCCGCCGCGTCAGCCCACCGTAATGACGCGTTCATGGCGTGCGAATGGGCTATAACCGAGCTTAAAAGGACTACCCCCATATGGAAGCGGGAGACGACTAAGAAAGGCGAGGTCTGGGTTTCGGAGAATCCCTGAGTTCGAAAGTTTGGTGACATGATAACAGTCGGCATACTTACGATGAGCGATAAAGGCTCGAAAGGTGAGAGAGAAG
>JAKAIQ010000197.1 GCA_021825035.1 Deltaproteobacteria bacterium
TTGGTGAAGTTTCTTTCAGGTTTAATCATAGGGCAAAAGACATATTCCCCTTGATTTACAAGCTTATGAAGCATATTGGCTATAACGAAATACAACCAATTTTGGTCCGGAATCGTTAGCCATTACCTAATTTTTTACCATAATACGTTATTTTTTAAAGAAAATATATCAGGAGGTAATAAGGTGGAAGGACTTATCGAGCCGCATGGTGGAAAACTCGTAAGCAGGGTTCTCGAAGGCAAGGAGAGGGAAGAGGTGGACAGGAGGTCAAGGGGACTGAAAAAGATACGCCTCTCCGACAGAGAGGTATCCGACATAGAGATGATAGGCATAGGAGCCTTGAGCCCCATCGAAGGATTCATGTGCAAGGACGATTACCATTCGGTGATGGATACGATGACCCTTAAAAACGGTCTTCCATGGACGATACCGATAACGCTTTCGACAAGCGCCGAGACGGCAAAGACATTTAAAGAGGGTGAAGAGATTGCCCTGACCGACAAAAATGGCGAGATCCTTGCCGTCATGCTGGCGGAAGAGATCTTCAGCCACGATAAGGAAAAAGAAGCTATTCAGGTGTACGGAACTCGCGAGGACAAGCATCCCGGGGTCAAAAAAGTCTACGAGATGGGCGATATCCTCGTCGGGGGTACGGTCTCCATCCTAAAAAGGGTCGAGCATGCCGACTTTAGGGAGGAACGCCTCGATCCACGCGAGACAAGGGCTCTTTTCAGGGAGAAAGGCTGGAAGCGCGTAGTTGGTTTTCAGACGAGAAACCCCATCCACAGGGCGCACGAATACATACAGAAGTGCGCGCTCGAAACCGTTGACGGGCTTATGATACATCCGCTTGTGGGCGAGACAAAGGGTGACGATATCCCTGCGTCCATCCGCATGCGATGCTACAAGGCCCTGATAGACAACTATTATCCGAAAGACAGGGTCGTCCTCGCCGTCAATCCGGCGGCCATGCGGTATGCCGGGCCCAAGGAAGCGATATTTCATGCTCTGATAAGAAAGAATTATGGTTGTACGCACTTCATCGTCGGCAGGGACCATGCAGGGGTAGGCGGCTATTACGGCACTTTTGACGCCCATTACATATTCGATGAGTTCGACCGCATGGCCATAGGCATAACCCCGATGTTCTTTGATTATACTTTTTACTGCAAGAAATGCGCAGGGATGGCGTCGTTTAAGAGCTGTCCCCACGATTCGACGCACCATATAACCCTTTCAGGGTCAAAGGTGAGAGAGATGCTTCGCAATGGCGCCTGTCCACCGCCCGAATTCAGCAGACCCGAGGTGGCGCAGATACTTATCGAAGCCATGAAGGTACAGGCCCCGCAAGTCTAAAAAAAGTCAAGGCTTTTATTATGAACCTCACAGCATCGAAGAAATCGGATTTGAACGAAATAAAAAAGGAACTTGTCGAAGCGGCGGATCGCCTTGAAGAGAGGCTTACGGCCCTGAGCGACGATTTCTACCATCACCCCGAGACCGGTCTCGAGGAGCGGCGCACATCTTCTGCAATGCAGGAGTTTCTGAGGGAGCATGGTTTTTCAGTGAGAAATGATATGGCGGGCATGCCCACGGCTTTTTCAGCCAGCTTCGGGTCTGGCAGGCCTGCCATAGCTTTACTGGCAGAGATGGATGCCCTGCCTTCCATTGGGCACGGGTGCGGCCATAATATCGCAGGGTGCGCATCCATAGGCGCAGGGGCGGCGCTTTCACAGATATTGCCTAAAGTTTTGCAGCCCCAACAGGGCACCGTGCTTATTCTCGGCACGCCGGCAGAAGAGCTCGGAAAAGGCAAGATAGAGATGATAAAGGCCGGTATCTTCAATGGGGTGGATGCGGCAATGATGACGCACGGGTCTTCAAAAAGGACGGTAGTTAAGCATTTTCTGGGCCTTGTAAGGCTCAATTTCGTCTTTACAGGCCATGAAAGCCATGCCTCGGCTTATCCTGAAGAAGGCATAAACGCCCTCGATGCGGTAATACAGACCTTTAATTCGATAAGCGCCCTCAGGCAGCAGTTGAGAGGAGACGTCAGGGTTCACGGCATAATAACCGATGGCGGGAAAGCCCCAAATATCATCCCGGGAAGGGCTGAGGCGAGCTTTTATGTCCGTGCGCGCGATGTTAAAGAGCTCGAATCCGTCAAGACAAGGGTCGTAAATTGCGCCCTGGGAGCCGCGACCGCCACAGGTTGCAGGCTCGATGCAAGGGAAATAGGCGAATACAACGCCCCAATGAAGATAAATAACGCCTTTATCGATATTTATCGAAATGCTTTGGATTTTCTCGGTCTATCCGAGGATGCCTCGCCCCCGGAGACGAATGTCGGCTCTTCGGATATCGGCAACGTATCGCAGATAGTCCCGGCTATTCACCCGCACATACCAATAAAGACCGGCATAAACATACACACCCCTGAATTCGCCGCCGCTACCGTGACGCCCGACGGTCACAGGGCGCTTATGGAGGGAGTTAAGTGCCTCGGCATCACGGCCGTCGAGCTACTGTTGAATCCGGAAACCATGGAAAAAATAAAAAAGGACTTTAATGAAGTTCCCTCATAAAAGCGTATCGTGAACCATCCTATTTTTAGCGCCGCTTGTAAAATAGAAATACTTGCGCACAGGCTTGTTGAGATGAAGGGACTATGATATATTTTCACTGGCAAGCCGCACTGATTCGCGTTCGCAGGTTCTTTAAGAGGGCACTATGAATAGACCTTTAATCGGCTCGAAAAGACGACTGTTTAGCTGCATTCCCGGCATTTTTCTGTTGGCGTTTATCGTTATTTCCATGCCTTCCATCTCAGCGGCTGAAGATGACAATGCCGTAACTGTAACTTCGACCGGGGTTGCGGCAATAGTAGGGAACAATACAGCCGTAGCAAGGCAGGCGGCTATCGATGATGCCTTGAGAAAGGCCATTGAACAGACCGTGGGCATGATGGTCTCTTCCAGAACTATGGTAGGCAACTACCAGGTGCTCAAGGATACCGTATATACCAGGTCCAGAGGATACATAAAAAATTATTCCATCCTGAACGAATCCCAGGGGCCCGGCATCTATCAGGTATCGATACGGGCTACTGTTTCGGCCGGCAGCTTAAAAAATGATCTCAGCTCCGCTGGACTTCTGAACGCCGGAGCTGAAAGGCCTCGAGTCCTCTTTATGATAGCGGAGCAGAATGTCGGGCAGAAATATTATAAATTCTGGCGGGGCCAGACTTCGGGGGAAGAGAGCTCCGGCATCCCTGTCTCCGACGTCACTCTAAAGGAGATATTCCTGAGAAAGGGATTTTCGGTCGTGGATATTTCAGGGACTACCGGAAAGATCGGGATTGGCGGCAATAACGGAACAGCCGAACCGCCAAACGAGGGGGCCCTGACGTTGGCTCGAAAGCTTAACGCGGAAATCGTCATAAAGGGGAAGGCCCTGGCAACCGAAGGCCCAAGGACGGCTGGCGATTCCGTCGGCGTCTATCTGGCTGACATGGAGGCGCAAGCTATTAAAGTAGATACCGGCGAAGTCCTTGCCTCGGCAAGCTCGCACGCGACCGCGCGGAGCATATCACCTTCAGAGGGCGGAGCAGCCGCCCTGAGCAGGGCGGCTTCGGAGCTTGCCGATAAACTCACGGGACAGATACTCGATAAATTGTCCAGGGCCAATAATATAATCCTCAAGATAATAGGCGTGTCGGATTACAAGGATGTCTCTGACTTCAAGGAACTTCTGACGACGCAGATAAGCGGCATACAGGCGGTTTACCAGAGGAAATTCGAAGGCGG
Source organism: Deltaproteobacteria bacterium (assembly GCA_021825035.1). Taxonomy (GTDB): domain Bacteria; phylum Desulfobacterota; class GWC2-55-46; order GWC2-55-46; family GWC2-55-46; genus JAKAIQ01. Next base: position 3,807 of record JAKAIQ010000197.1, read on the forward strand.
CGAAGCTACCTTCGAGGTCGAATCGAGAATATCCGCCAATGATCTCGCGGATGAGATATCCGGATTGCCGGGCGAGCCTTATAAGATATTTTACACATCCGCCAATACCGTTGAGGTGGTTGTAAACCCATCAAGCATGCAGCAGCAGCAGATGAACGCGCCGTAGCATAGGTTCCGAGGAAAGTGTCGATAGGAAAAAAACCGTTATTTCTTGGTAATGGCTAACGATTCCGGACCAAAATTGGTTGTATTTCGTTATAGCCAATATGCTTCATAAGCTTGTAAATCAAGGGGAATATGTCTTTTGCCCTATGATTAAACCTGAAAGAAACTTCACCAA
>JAKAIQ010000198.1 GCA_021825035.1 Deltaproteobacteria bacterium
GGAGCTTGTACGGCTCGCGAACGAACTTCCGAAGGCTGACGAATTTACAGGCCTCAGGCTCCATGCCTGGAGGCTTGCCCTTGGCCTTTCCGACAAGCCGAGGTTCAAGGAACCCGACCTTGATAATGTGTCGAGAGAACTGCCGAAGAACGTGGACGAGGCCTTTTACAGAAGATATACGCTGATGGGCGTCGCAAAGGAGATGCCAAAAGAAGGCGCCTTTCTCGGCCTTTACAGGGAGGCTATCGAGCTTGCCATAAAGGCCTGCGCGAGGGTTACGGAGCCGTATTACAAGAAGTATGCCCTTGTCTACATAGCCAACGATCTCCCCAAGATAGACGAGCTATGGGATCTTTACAAGCTTTCCATGAATGAAGCCTATAATGCCGCAAAAGAGATAAAAGACCCGTTCGCAAGAGAGCATGCCCTGATCGACGTGTTGCAGATACTGCCCAGGACCACCGATTTTTTGCAGCTTATCCGCGAACTGCTTGAGCAGGCGTTAAACTTTTTTACGGTCAGGGAATGGATGGGTGACCTCGAAGTGTTTGATGTGGTCGATTACATCCTTTCCGCAGAGGAGCTGGGGCTCAATGAAAGGAAGAAAAAGACGTATTCAAGGGAAAAATACGCGAAGATATTGACCAGGGAGCTCGAGAAACTCAGCGAGCAGTTGTCGGACACCCGGTTCATTGAGACATTAAGACCCTATAACCACGTCTGGGTTCAGCCCAGGACGCTCAGGGACGCCGTAAAGAAGGTCGTTGACAGGCTGGAGTCCATTAAAGACACGTTCCATGGCAGCGAGATAGAAAGGCCCGCCTTCGTGAGCGAATTCCATCCGTCGCCGACTGAGCTTAACTATATCCATAAGAAAGCAGGCAACGAGAGGGATTGCATATCCATCGATCTTGGAGCGACAAATACGGTCGTGATGCGAAAAAGGGCAAATGCTCAGCCCGATTTCCTCAGCCTGCCGGCCATATCTAAAAAATATGATAATACCTGCGTCATACCAACGGTCTTAAGCTCGGAGAGCAATACGATAGGCGCCGAAGTCGTAGAGGAAAAGCCGATCACGAACATAAAACAGATGCTATTTGACGGCAACTCCAAGTCCAGAGCCTACATGGAGAGGTTCTTGCGCGACCTGCACCAGCACATAAAAAAGGCGATCGTCGGGACAGGCTGGCTTTCTTCGATGAAAAACGTCTCCGATGAGTTTTATATGACCGTCCCCATAGGCTATATGGATTATAAGAATACGATAAAGGATATAGCCGAGAGGACGTTCAAGGGAACAAAAACGGTATTTATCGAAGAGCCGCTCGCGGCGGCGATAGGATACCAGGTCGCCGAAGAGAACGACAGAATAGTGGTGGTTATAGACTTTGGCGGAAGCACGCTGAACATAATGGTCCTCCGCCTCAATTTAAATGAGGTGCATGTGGTGGCAAAGCCCGATAAGGCGCAGGTCATAGGCGGCCACGACCTGGATATATGGCTTGCCGAGCACCTGGCGGCTAAAATCGGAAGATCGGCTCAGGACTTGCCTCATACATTGCTGTCTGCCGCGGAAGATATAAAGATAGAGCTTTCCAGAAAGAAAGAAGCGCCGTTCAAGTGGGACGGAAAAGAAGTCTCGAGTGTCTCCAGGGAAGAGTTCGAGGATATTCTCGACAAGCACGACTTTTACAGGACAATCGATCGTGCGTTGTCGTACGTGCTGAAGAGGGCCGAGAAAGTAGGGGTCAGGAAAAACATGATTAACGCGGTCTTGCTTACCGGAGGGTCTTCCCAGATACCTTCCTTCAAAGAGAAGATCGGCTACGTCTTTCCTGGATTGAGGAGCGCCAATCTTATTTTCGACCATAGCCCGCTTTCGGCGGTCGGCTTCGGCGCCGCTCTGTACGGCTCCAGAGATGTGACCGACAGGCACCTCGGCATGGCGTACGCTGTCAGGCATACCACCAATGACAATAATTCGCCGTTTTCGTACTGCATCGTCCTCGAAAAAGGCGAACTGCTGCCGGTAGAGAAGACATTCACCATGAGCCCGGCGCGAAAGTTGAGTTTTCAAGGCGAGATTTCCATCGAGCTTTTTGAAGTGCCAGAAAGCCTCATAGTAAGAAGGTGGGTCATGGAGTCCGGCATAGAGTTCATAAAGCAGGAATTGAGCCAGACAAAGAATGTGGCTTTGAGCGGCCTGAAAGCGATAACACTGCAGTTTAACGAGCCTCTGACGGAGGATGTCAATATTACTTTCTGCATAAACGATAAAGGCTATCTTGCCATAAAATATGGCAAGGAAAACAGGGTGCTGGAGACCGGTTTAAGGTTGCAATGACGCGTATTCGCATTTTTTTTCTTCAACTTGCCCATGCATCGGCTTGTTACGACGCCGGGTAAGACTTTTCTGCGCATGTGATATTGGTCACATGAAATGCCGGGTATAATTTGTATACTCGGCATAAAGAAATAACGGCTTTTATTAATATTCGTCCGGCTATCGTACTAATAACCGTAATGTAAAATTATGTCGGAGGCGCCGATGGAACTTGAGAAAACCGTAGAGAAAGGCATAACTCTTGCCAGAAAAGGGGAGTACGTCGAAGCATTAAGGTTATTTGACGAAGAACTTTGCTTTACGCAGAACCCTTCAGCCATGTCATATTATGCGGTGTGTCTTGCAAAGGCCGAGGGTGAGTACGACAAAGCCATATCTCTTTGCCTGTCTGCCGCGGAAAGGGAGTTCTTCAATCCCGACATCTATCTTAACCTCGGCAGGGTCCTTCTCATGAACGGTCAGAAATCCTCAGCCATCAAATCCTTCAAAAAGGGCTTGAAATTCGATAATAAGAATATGGAGATATTGAACGAGATAAATAGACTGGGCGTGAGACGCAAGCCGTTTTTCCCCTTTCTTGCAAGGGGGCACGCGCTAAATAAGTTCTTGGGAAGCGTACTTTCCCGAAAAGCGAGGTTTAATCTGTAAATAGAATTATTCAGTTGTCTTTAGCTCCATGAAAATTATTATACCCTGCAGGTTAACCTGGCAGGGTTTTTTTGCGGCATGGACCTTTGACGTTCTCCGCTATTGCCGGCGGAGTGCAACGAGTTCATGTTTGCCGTGATGAATAAGATAAAAACTGATATAATTTATAGTCAAGTCTGTGAAGATTGGCGGAAAACCGATTCTTCCGTAAAGGGATGAGCATGGATGGTAAGCATCGGCTCACGGGGGAAGCGCCAAGGCCGTAAGTAGCGTGCATCTGTATTCCTAATTCCTCTTCAAAGCCGGGAGAACTCAATTGCCGCAAAAAAATATTGCGGATTATCCGGAATTTTCCGGGATTACCCTTGACCTCCGTTCTTTTCTGCATCCTCTGTTCAGAGAGCTTGAAGGAGCTATATCCGAATTTACTTTTGCGAATATCTACCTTTTCCGCGAAACGCATAATTACAGAATATCCAGAATAACTGAAGAGCTCCTCGTCATTTCGGGCGAGGATAAAGAAGGGAGTTTTTTTATGTTGCCCTTCGGCTTTCCCGAAAAAAAGGTCTTGCGCGAACTTTTCGAGAAGTTCTCATTTATGAAAAATGCTTCCGAAAAACAGGCGCAAATGCTTTCGGAGAGCGGATTCGCGGCAGAAGAAGACCGGAACAACTTTGATTACCTGTACCTTCGCAATGAAATGATCGCCCTGTCCGGCAGAAGGTTCCATCGGAAAAAGAATCTCGTTAATTTTTTTACGGATAGATATCTTTGCACGGGTGAACCCTTCTCCGGGGAGCACGTGGCCGACGCCCTTCGAATACTCGATGAGTGGAAGAAAGGCCGGGAAGCTCCGGGCGATTATTACGCGGCAAAAGAGGCCATTGAAAGCTTCTCTGAGCTTGAGCTTAGCGGCACGATGTATTTTGTGGAAGGCGGGGCCGCGGCCTATGTCCTCGGCGAGGAGCTTAATCCGGAAACTTTCGTCATTCATTTCGAGAAGGGGGCGGGGGAATACAAGGGGCTGCTGCAATTCGTAAATCAGAGTGTCGCGTCCGCATTGCCGGAAAGATACAGGTTCATTAACAGAGAGCAGGACCTCGGAGACGCCTGGTTGAAAAGGTCCATGTTGAGCTACAGGCCCT
>JAKAIQ010000199.1 GCA_021825035.1 Deltaproteobacteria bacterium
CATGGAAAGCGGCATCTTAAGCGCCAGCGCCTGATCCTGAGATGGGAGAATATGATAGCAGAAGATGACGTTAAAAATACGCGTGAGTTTGTCAGGACGACCGACAATATACCGGTTTATTATGAGCTTTATAATGAAAAAGTCGGCAAAATCGCGCCCGAGTGGGAGCTCATGTTCGATGAGATAAATCCCAAACCCGAGGATAATCCGAAACTTTATGAACTTCTCTTCGATATAAGCCAGAAACTTGATATCCTTCTAAGCCATTTGTCGGAAAAAAGCGGATTTAATTTGCCGGAGGTGAGAGAGGTAAACATCAGCGGAGGAGGTCTCTGCTTTTTTTCCAACGATATGTTGAATGTTGGCGAAAAGTTGCTTATAAAGACCTTTTTACCTACATACTCACACATCATAAGGGTCAAATGCGAGGTGGTGAGGGCCATTCAGGTCGAAAACGGATACGAAATAGCGGTGAAATTCTTCGATCTCGATGAAATCACGAGAGATAAGATAATCAGATATATCTTCGCCAGACAGAGAAAAACATTGAATAAGAAATCCTGAGCTGACCCGGTCCATCCGTTCATTCGAGCAAGCGCCATATCATTCAAGATCCTGTCTTTAGCTTGTCTTTATCCCGGCAAATTAATATAATAAATAATATCTATCCCTTGAGCGCTTTTTTCAGGTACGTTGCCCTGGCATGCTTAAAAATATTTCGTTAGCTACTGATTGTTGCGACTCGTATGGCGCGCGCCAAATACACGATAATTAGAAAAATAAGAGCTACCATCTCGAAATACGGCATGCTCAAAAGGGGAGATACCGTCATAGCGGCGGTTTCTGGAGGGGTCGATTCAATGGCGTTGTTGCACGTTCTTAACGGCATTGGAAAAGACCTGAACATCTCAATCATAGCGTGTCATCTTAATCATGGATTGCGCGGGAAGGAATCGGAACGAGACTTCAGATTCGTGGAAAGGGCTTGCGCGTACCTCGGTCTGAAATTTGAGGGGAGAAGCCTGCGGGCAGGAGAGTTAAAACGTCAGGGCGGCTCTCTGCAGGAAGCCGCGCGCACAAGAAGATACGAGGTGCTTGAGGACGTTGCTAAAAAATATCGCGCTCATAAAATAGCTTTGGGGCACACCCTTGACGACCAGGCCGAGACGATTCTGATGAGATTCATTAAAGGAAGCTCGAGCACGGGCCTTGCCGGCATACCTCCGGTCAGAGGACCCTTTATAAGGCCTATTATCGAAATAAAAAGGGAAGAGTTGGAGCGGTTCGTCAAAGAGGAGGGGATTGGTCACGTCGAGGATTCCTCAAACTTGAGCCCGAAATACCTGAGAAACGATCTAAGGTTGAATCTTATCCCAATCATCAGGAAATACAATCCTAATCTGACGGAAACTCTTGTCAGGATGTCTTTTGTTTTGGGTGAGGACGGAAGATGCCTGGATGATCTCGCCAAAGGGATTATGCCAGAGGTGATCCTCAAAAGAGGGCGGAAGGATTTGATCTTGAACCGGATAAGATTGACTGAATTACACAGGGCGCTTACGGCAAGGGTTTTTTTGAATTCCATTAAAATTTTAAGCAAAGAATCAAATACTTACAATGTTCATGTAGAGTCATTTCTTAATATCGTATCCGGTAAATCCGTTAGTTCTTCGCTTTCTCTGCACGATGGTCTGAGGGTCGTAAGGGAGTATGACAGCATAAGGATTACAACTCAACCGCTAAAAGAGCCAAAGCCTTTTATCAAGACCGTCAATGTGCCTGGCACAACCAGACTTGCGGGAACGGGTCACAAGCTTGTCGCAACCATCCTTGACAGGCCTTTCCGTGCCTTCGCTGACGACTGCAAAACAGCTTATTTCGACTATGCGGCCGTCAAAAAGCCAATGTATGTCAGGTCGATCAGGCCTGGCGACAGGATGATACCATTTGGCGTGGGCGGCACCAAGAAACTCAAAGAGATATTTATCGAAAAAAAAATTCCAAGGTTCATCAGGGCGGAAATCCCTCTGCTTTGTCATGGAGACGACATATTGTGGGCGGTTTGCGTCAGGCGTTCAGAGCTTCTCAAGGTCAAAAAAGATACCGCGAGAATATTGAAGATTGAGTGTGTGCCGGCCCTGAAATTCTCGGCTCTTGAGGCGGACGGGGCCGGCAGACCCGAATGATTCCAGCTATTGGAAATAACGGCCATTCATCGAAGTCAATCTTAAATACGCGGTATGCGGTATAATGAATCAGCTCAGGGAGTTTTTTTATTTGTGATTTCGTCCATAATTTGATAAGTTAGAAAATTATGGAAAACTTGAGGAATCATTTATGTTGATAGCATACAGGGGCATCGAGCCCAAGATTCATTCTACGGTATTTATAGAAGACAGCGCCAGGATAATAGGCGACGTGGAGATAGGCGAACAGTCGAGCATCTGGTTCAATGCCGTTGTTCGAGGCGACGTTAATTATATAAGGATAGGCAAAAGGACGAACGTGCAGGATAATTCGACTCTTCATGTGACCAAGGATATCTTTCCGCTCATCATAGGGAGCGAAGTCACAATAGGACACAACGTCATATTGCATGGATGTACGGTGAGGGACAGATGTCTTATCGGCATGGGATCGATAATTCTGGACAACGCCGAGATAGGTGAGGATTCGATAATTGGCGCAGGGGCGTTGGTAACCGAGGGCATGAAAGTGCCTCGCGGGAGTCTCGTGGTGGGATTGCCAGGAAAGGTTGTAAGGTCTTTAAAGCAGGAGGAGATAGTCCGTATTTCAAAATCGTCTTCTAATTACATCGAATACGCCAAAAATTATGGGTGCAAAAATGTTTGAAAATCTGTCGTTATTAGGTCTTCTTCAAAAGGGCGGAGTGATCATGATCGTTCTGGCGTTCTTGTCAGTAGTCTCGATCGCCATCATGCTCGAACGTTACTGGGCGTTTCGCAAGTTTAGAAGAGATCTCAGAGGATTTTACGAGGCGTTAAATCAGACCCTGAAGGACGGTAATCTGAGCGTGGCGGTCGGGCTGTGCAAGGGCCAGACTTCGCCGCTCGCGCAGGTATTCCTGTCAGGCTACCGCAAGGCAGGCAAGGGGAAAGACGAGGTCCTTAAGGCCATGGAACTGGCTGAACGAGCGGAAATGTCCAAGCTTGAACGGTTCCTCGGCGTTCTCGGCACCATAGGAAGCACAACGCCTTTTATCGGCCTTTTCGGAACGGTGCTCGGCATAATAAGGGCCTTTGGAGACATGGCGGCTTCTCAGAGCGCGGGGCCTGCCGCGGTGGCGGATGGGATTGCCGAGGCGCTCGTAGCCACGGCTACCGGACTTTTCGTGGCTATCCCGGCCGTCATGGCTTACAACTACTTTGTAAGGACTTCTGCGAAATGCGCGCTTGATCTCGAGACCGCCTCGTCAGAATTGACGGACGTCCTCTTGACCGGAAATACCGATGTAAACAGGAGTTGACCATGGGCTGGAATCCTAAAGGGGACAAAGGCATAATGTCCGAAATAAACATAACGCCTCTTACGGACGTTATGCTTGTCCTTCTTGTTATCTTCATGGTTACGACTCCGCTTATGATGGCGAGCTCGTTCAAGGTAAAACTTCCCAAGGCTGTAACGGCTGACGCCGAGGCAGGCAAAGGAGTCATAGTGTCGGTAAGCGCAACCGGACAGATAAACATCGACGGCAGGGATACGCCCCTCGACGGGCTCTACGACGGACTTAAGAAGGCGATGGAAAGGTCAACGGACAAGATCGTCATTGTGAAGGCCGATGGAGCTACGAGGAATTGGGTCGTGGTAAAGATACTTGATACGGCAAAAATGGCTGGCGCTGTGAGACTGTCCATAGCGACTGAGCCTGAAAAATCCAAAAAAGAGCGTTAAAAAGTTGAGGCTCGCGTCCATAGATATAGGAACCAATACTCTGAGGTTGCTTATCGCGGAAACGGATGGCGGTCTGCTCAGGCCTTTCTTATACAGGCGGGCCATAACGCGCCTCGGCGGTAGATTTACCGACGCGGGCGGCATAGACCGGACAGCCGCGGAAAGAACTTTTGCGGCGCTGTCGGATTTCAGAAAAATTCTTTCGGACAAT
>JAKAIQ010000200.1 GCA_021825035.1 Deltaproteobacteria bacterium
AGGCTCGAAGGGCTATAAAAGCCTGGGAGCCGGAATGTCCGCCGGGACGCTGCCCTTCCAGCTTTCGGGAAACGTAAAAAGGCCGGGGCTTGTGGAGGCTCCCTTCGGCATCGGCCTCGAAGAGCTTATTTACGGCTTCGGCGGCGGGACGGCGTCCGGGCGTCCGGTAAAGGCCGTCCAGATAGGCGGGCCGCTTGGGGCATATTTTCCGTCCTCCGCCGTCAAGGAGATCAGGCTCACCTATGAAGACCTCGCGTCAAGGGGGGGCATGCTCGGCCATGGCGGGATCGTCGTTTTCGACGACAGGGCCGACATGGCGGACCTTGCAAGAAGGTCTCTCGAATTCGCCGGTATCGAATCGTGCGGCAAGTGCACGCCATGCAGGCTCGGATCGATGCGCTCGCACGAGTTCCTCGAAAGGATAATGGAGGGGGACAACGCGCCGGCCAACCGCGCCGTTCTCAAGGAGATATTCGCGGCATCCGCCAACCTTTCGCTCTGCGGCCTCGGCGGGATGATGCACCTGCCGGTGGAAAGCCTCATGAGGCATTTCCCCGGGGAGTTCGGCCTGAAGTGATTTTCTGGAGGAGCGGCTGACCGAGGCGGGAACGCCGCCGGGCCGCTGAAAAGATGGAAAAGGAAGACCGCACCATAACCCTTACGATAGACGGCAAACCGGCGAAAGTCCTCGCCGGGACGACGGTGCTGAAGGCCGCGGAGTCGATCGGGATAAACATTCCGGCCCTCTGCTCGATAAAGGGCCTCGGCGCCTACGGGTCTTGCAGGCTCTGCGCCGTCGAGATAAAGGGCAGACGGGGTTATCCGGCCTCATGCACGACCATCGGCGAAGACGGGATGGCCGTCACGACGAATAGCGAGGCGCTTTCGTCGATGCGCCGCACCATAATACAACTATACCTTTCCGACCATAACGTCGATGCCATCGCCTTCAACAAGCCCGGCGTGAGCAGGCTTGCGAAATTGGCCGAAGACCTCGGGGTCGAAACCGGGCGCAACCCCCTGTCCGGGGGCAGGGACCATCTCTATCTCAACCCGGACGAATCGAACCCCTACTTCCGGTTCGACCCGGCGCTTTGCGTGCTGTGCGCCGGATGCACGAGGGCCTGCGACGAAATACAGGGCGCGTTCGCCCTGACGTTCGAGGGCAGGGGCTTCGAGATGCTCATGAAGCCGGGGCCGAGGAATTATATGGACTCCGAGTGCGTCTCGTGCGGGGCGTGCGTGAAGGCCTGCCCTACCGGAGCGCTGCTTGAGAAGAGCTATTTGAATACCGACATCCCCGACAGGATAACGGCCACGGTCTGCGCCTACTGCGGCGTGGGCTGTTCGCTCATGGTCGAGACGAAGGGCGAGGAGATTTTAAGGGTCGTCCCGGACGACGACGGCGGTGCGAATCTCGGCCATGCCTGCGTGAAGGGCCGATTCGCCTGGACGTACGTCAGGCACGCGGACAGGATAAGAACGCCCCTTTTCAGGGAATCGACGGCGGACACGTGGAAAGAGATACCCTGGGAAGAGGCGATACGGAGGGCCGCGGCCGGGCTCAGGCGCGTCCAGGACAGGCACGGCAAAAGGTCGATAGCCGCCATCTCCTCGGCCCATTGCACCAACGAGGAGAACTATCTCATGCAGAAGCTCACGCGGGCGGCCTTCGGCAACAACAACCTCGACAACTGCGCGCGCATATGCCACGCCCCCAGCGGCTACGGCCTGGGGATCGCCCTCGGCACCGGGGCCGGGACGCAGGACTTCACCTCGGTTCTTCACTCCGACGTCATACTGGTCATCGGCGCGAACCCGACCGAGGCTCACCCGGTCGTGGGCGCGATGATACGCAGGAGGGCGAGAGAGGGCGCCAGGCTGATAGTCATAGACCCGAGGGTCACGGACGTAGCGCGCTCGCCGCACGTCAAGGCCGACTACCACCTGAGGGCGCGGCCGGGGACGAACGTCGCGGTGCTTAACGCCATGGCGAATTTCATCGTGAGAGAGGGCCTTGAGAAAAAGGCGTTCATCTCCGGGCGTTGCGACGGCGGCGCGTTCGAAAGATGGCTCGATTTCATAAGGCTTGAGGAGAATGCCCCGGAGGCGGTGGAGGAGGCGGCGGGCGTTCCGGCGGAGGAGATAAAGGGCGCGGCGCTCCTCTATTCGAAAGCCGACGCGGCGTCAATCTTCTACGGACTTGGGGTTACGGAGCATACGCACGGCTCCACCGGCGTCGCCGCCCTCGCCAACCTCGCCATGCTTACCGGCAACATCGGCAGGCCCGGGACCGGCGTTAGCCCGCTGAGGGGGCAGAATAACGTCCAGGGGGCGGTGGACATGGGGGCGTGCCCGGAGACCCTGCCCGGCTACAGGCACATAACGAACCCGGAGGCGAAGGAGCTTTTCGAGAGGGAGTGGGGCTTCAGGCTCGACCCGGAGCCAGGCATGCGCATCCCCGACATGATGAGGGCCGGCCTCGAAGGACGGCTCAAGGGCCTGTACATACTCGGAGAGGACATCGTCCAGACGGACCCCGGAACGAGGCACGTCATAGACGCCCTCAAGTCCATGGAATTCGTCGTTCTCCAGGAGCTGTTCATGAGCGGCACCTCGAAGTACGCCCACCTCGTGCTTCCGGGGTCGTCGTTCCTCGAAAAGGACGGGACGTTCACGAACTGGGAGAGGCGGATACAGCGGGCAAGAAAGATACTCGCGCCGCTCGCGGGCAAGGAGGACTGGGAGATAATTCAGGAGATATCGAGCGCCATGGGCTACGCGATGAGCTACACCCATCCGTCGCGGATAATGGACGAGATAGCGCGCCTCACGCCGTCTTTTTCAGGCGTGAGCTACGGCCTCATCGACAGGCTGGGAAGCGTCCAGTGGCCATGCGACGAAGCCGCGCCGGAGGGCACTCCCATACTCCACGTCAACGGCTTCGCCGGAGGCAAGGGCAGGTTTTTCATAACCAGGTATGTCCCGGCCAAAGAGAGGAGGAGCGCGGAGTTCCCCCTCATACTTACCACCGTCCGCAACCTCTATCAATACAACTCCGCCGTGCAGACGCGCAGGACCGCCAACGTCGCCTGGTACAGGGACGACCTCCTCGAAATGAATCCGGATGACGCGGCCTCCCGCTCGATAAAGGACGGCGACCTCGTGGAGATAAGGAGCAGAAAAGGCAGGATCACCCAGATAGTCAAGGTGACCGGGCGCGTTCCGAAGGGGGTCGTTTGCACGACATTCCATTCTCCGGAGTATATGACCAATATACTGACCACCGAGTACGCCGACTGGGCGACCGAAACGCCTGAGTTCAAGGTTACGGCCGTAACGGTCTCCAGGGCCGCAGGCCCAGTTGCCGCGGGAGAGGAAGAAAGGCCCGCGGCGCCGACCGAAGAGATAGCGCGGATGGCCAACGAGGTGGGGGAGTTCTTCGAGGCGTACCCCGAAGATATGGCCCTCGTGGGCATAGCGAGCCACATAACGAAGAACTGGGAGCCCGGCCTCGTGAAAAGGCTCGATGAGATGATGGAGGCCGGAGGACAGGGGCTTTCCGGCATCGTCGTCAGGGCGTTAAGAGGGCGGAAGGGATGAGGACGGTCATCTGAAAAATGCCGGATAAGATTTAACGTCTCACAACGGGGTCTGAAGTCCCTCGCCTTGCAGGCGACAACTTTTAGTGCGAATTCAGGGGCGCGGAAAGACGCCACCCTCCCCTTTGTCCCCTCCCATCGAGGGAGGGGAAGCTTTTCACTCGACCCTCTCCCCTTGTGGGAGGTGGCAGGCGCCTGAAGAAGCCGATAGATCGATGAGGCTCTTTCTCCGGCATGAAATATCGGGTTCAGGGTTGTACCCTGAACCCGCAAAAGTCTTTTCAGGGTTAATTCCTTGCGGCTTGCGGCGAGGAGGTTAATTATGCCTTATCTTATCCTGGCCGATATCGTGGTGCTGGCGCACCTCCTCTGGATCGTCTTTCTTTTCATAGGCGCGTACTGGGGAAGAAAATACGTTGCCGTCAAGATCTTGCACTTATCCGGCCTCCTCTACGCCCTTGCCATCCAGGTTTTCGGCTGGGAATGCATCC
>JAKAIQ010000201.1 GCA_021825035.1 Deltaproteobacteria bacterium
CCCTGAGCGTTCCCTCCATGCCTCGCGCCCTGTGGCTCTCGAAAAAAAGAAACCGCTTGTCGCAGTAGAACTTGTAATCGCCGGTTCGGGTTGGTGTGAACTCGAAGACCTTCGGCACGGTCGAGATGGACGTCTTGATGTCAACTCCAGGGGCCTTGAGCACGAAGTCGTGCGTAATCAGCCATGAAGGCTCGGCCACGACCTTAAGCTCGACCGGGACGTTCACCCTGACGACGATATTGTCCGGCCTGAAAAAATAGCTGCCCCCGGTGATGGTTATGTGCTCCTTTCCGTCAGGAGCCGCCGAAGCCACGTACGGCTTGCCTTCGTCAGCGGAAAACGAAATGGACGGCAGGAGCAGAATCGCGGCAAGTAGAAAGATGAGCTTCTTCACGTCGCACAAACTCCTTTTCGGGTTCCCGGCGCAAAAAGCGGCGAAAAACGCCCCGCCCGATAGATTATAGCCGATGCCGGACGGTTTGCACGTTTGAAAGCAGGTTTTTATGAGGCGAGCTTTGAGAGGTCGGCTATGGTGGAATACAGGTTCCGCACCGAATTGAGCAGGCGGAGCCTGTTCGTCCTGAGACTTTCGTCCTCGACCATCACCATGACCCGGTCGAAGAAGGCGTCTATCGCGCCTTTTATCGAGGCGAGGGTCTCGAAGAGGGCCTCGTAGTTTCCGCTCTTCCAGAGGCGCTTGATCTCCGGCGCGATGCGCTCCCGCGCCTCATAGAGCTCCTTTTCCTGCGTCTCCCTGAAAAGGCCGGGGTCAGGGGCAGGGGCAAACTCGACCGGGTCCTGCCCCTTCAGAATGTTCGATGCGCGCTTGAAGGCGACCGTGAGGTTGGCGCAGAACGGATGCTTCTTGAAGCCCTCGAGCGCCCTTATCCTGCTCACCGCGTCCATGATGTCGGATGACGGGGCGGATAGCACGGCGTCGATCGAATCGAAAGAGATGCCTTCCGCAAGGAGCATGTTCCTCAGCCTCTCCTTGAAGAAATCGAGGACATCTCTTTTTACCTCCCCTTTGTCCCTTGTCAGTTTCGCTTCGAGATGGGAGAGGCTCGCGTCAGCGAGTCCGTCGAGGGGAAGCTTAAGTTTCCTGTCGAGCGCTATGGAAATTATGCCGAGGGCCTGGCGCCTGAGTGCATAGGGGTCTTGCGCGCCGGTCGGGATGAGCCCGACGCCGAAGCATCCCGTTATCGTGTCGAACTTGTCCGCTATGCTTATTATCGCCCCCGGCGTCGAGGCCGGGAGCGTCCCGCCGGATGAGACCGGCAGGTAGTGCTCGCATATGGCCCTGCTTACGTCGTCAAGCTCTTTATCTCTCTTTGCGTATATGCTCCCCATTATGCCCTGGAGCTTCGGGAACTCGCCGACCATGCCGGAGGTGAGGTCGGCCTTGGAGAGCATGGCCGCCCTTCCGAGTATGCACCTGTTGCGGAACGCCGGCGATGTCCTGATCGGGTCCAGCGTCGCCGGATTAAGCTCGTCCTTCAAAAAGTCCGAAGGGCGTTCATCGGGGCGTCCATCGGAGAAGCCTAAAACGCCGCCTATGTGAAGGGCAAGCTCAGTGAATCTTTCGGCCTTTTCGTAGGACGTGCCGAGCCTGGCCTGGAATATTACGCCTTTAAGGCCGCCGACACGCTCGACGAGCCTTTTTTTGACGTCCTTCTCGAAGTAGAACTTGGCGTCATTCAGCCGCGCCCTGAGCACGCGCTCGTTGCCTTTCCTTATGAGGCCCATGTCCGGCGCCTCTATGTTCGCTACCGTGAGAAAATAGGGGAGCAGGCCCCCGTCCTCGCCGAGCACCGAGAAGTACCTCTGGTGCTCCCTCATGGCGTTTATGATCACGTCGCTCGGAAGGCCCAGGAACTCAGGGTCGAAAGACCCGCGGACGACCACCGGGTATTCGACGAGGTAAGTCACCTCCTCGAGAAGACCGTCGTCTTTGAGGATCGCCCCCCTTACCCCGGCGGCCTCTTTCGCGAGCCCGTCGATTATTATCCTTTTCCTCTCTTCGGGATCGACTATTATGAAGGCGTCCCTGAGTCCCTGAATGTAGGAGCCTTCGTCAGCGACCTTTATGGGTCTCGGGGATCGCGCGCCGGAGAGGAACCTGTGGCCGTACGTCACGGACGAGCTGCTGATGCGCCCCCATTCAAAGTTCACTTTCCTGCCGCCATAGACCGCCATGAGCCAGTGGACGGGCCTGGCGAACGATACCTCGCCGTCGCCCCATCTCATGGACTTGGGGAAGAAGTCCCCTGAGACGACGCTCCTGAGTATGTCCGGAAGTATCTTCGAGGTTCGCTCGCCCTTTAGCTTCTTTTCTATGCAGACGTATTCGCCCTTTTCGGTGCGCAGGATCTTTATGTCCTTCTCCGACGCCCCGTGCGCCATTACGAAGCCGCGGAGGGCCTTCGTGGGGTTCCCGGCCTCGTCGAATGCGGCCCTTTTCTGAGGCCCCCTCGCTTCAATGAGGCTGTCGCTCTGTTTCTCGGGCAGGCCTTTAACGACGAGGGCGAGACGTCTCGGGCCGCCAAGGGCGCGTATGCCCGTAAATGAGAGCCGCGACGAATCGAGAGCCTTCCTCAAAAGCCCTTCGAGCGAGACGAGAGCGCCTGGAATGAATGACGCCGGAAGCTCTTCGGCGCCGATCTCGAATATAAGTTCCTTTGACATGGCCGTTCACTTTCCCGAGCGTTATGACGGACATGACAATTTATCAGAATTACGATTAATTTCAACCATGAAAGTAAGGGGCTGAAAAAGCGGCGGCAAGGCCGGAGTGCGCTTCGCCGAATATATAGTATAATAAAAAATAGAAGGGATAAAGCGCAGGAGAAACGAGCGGATAGCCATGCAGCAGAAAAAGAGGCCTGTTCTTACGGATGAATTTATAGCCGCGGTCGCTCATGAGATCCGCAATCCGCTCTCGTCCGTAAAGATGAACCTTCAGGTCTTCTCAAGGAGCCTTGCGGCCATGAGCTCCGGCAAGGAGGTTTCGATACCGAATCTTCAGGAGCATCTAAGGGTGGCGCTCAAGTCGCTGGAGCACCTGGAGCGCATCGTAAACGATATAATGGACGTCTCGAGGCCAGAGGTCCTCGAGTTCGCAAGCGAGAGCATGGCCGACGTCATAGAGGCGTCCCTTCTCCTCGCCGAAAACGACCTGGCCGTGAAAGGCGTCCGGGTCGTAAAGAATATCGGCGCCCTGCCGAAGGTCGAGGTCGACGCGAGGAGGATGGAGCAGGCTCTCCTCAATATATTCTTAAACGGCATACATGCGATGAAAAAGGGCGGAAGGCTTATGATAAACGCAGGGGAAAGGGACGGCATCGTCTCGATCGTGATCGAGGACGACGGCAAGGGCATGCCCCCGGAAGTCCTGAGCCGGGTCTTCGAGCCTTTTTTCACCACGAGCCCGGAGGGCACCGGCCTCGGCCTGACGCTGACGAAGAGGCTTATAGAGCAGGAAGACGGCACGATAAGCATAGAAAGCGAGCTCGGAAAGGGCACAAGGGTCACCGTCATGCTGCCATGCCGCCGGAAGCGGCGCGCCGCCGATGACGATAACGGCCATGAAAAAGATACTGATAATAGATGACGACAGGTCGATATGCGAGACCCTCGAGCTTCATCTGGGCGCAGGCATGACGGTATTTTGCGCGCAAAGCGGCTCGGAGGGCCTGAAGGCCTTCGCGAAGACTTCGCCCCGCCTCGTCATACTCGATCTCAGGCTTCCAGACATGAGCGGGCTAGAGGTTTTAAGGCGCATAAGAGAACTGAACGGGAGCGCCTACGTCATCGTCGTTACCGCCTTTCAGGACATGGAATCGATCGTGGAAGCGATAAAAGGGGGCGCGTTCGACTACATATCGAAGCCGATAAACCTTGACCAGCTCGACCTGGCGATAAGAAAGGTCTTCCAGAACCTTGAGCTGCACCTGCGGGTTAAAGACCTTCTGGCGGACGCGTACAGGGAATACAGGGTCGATACCATCATCGGTAAATCGCGGGCCATGGAAGATATTTTCAAGACCATAGGCATAGCCTCGCAG
>JAKAIQ010000202.1 GCA_021825035.1 Deltaproteobacteria bacterium
CTCCCACAGCGCCGTAAAGATAAGGCTTCCGTAGATCGCATATCTAAGGGACAGGTTCGGCCCGGAGAACATTCTGTAAACAACGGTAACGGTCGTAGTAACAAGGGTGAAGGGGATAATGAGCTTGAAAGCGAGGCTCTGAAGCATGACATACGGGAGCTCGAGGGCGGGCCCGAGAGGCGCGAATGTTATCAGGACTCTGGAAAGGGCGGTCATCATTATGGAGACGATGGCCATCATTATTGATATAAGAAGCACGAAAAGATTGAGTATCTTCCTTCTGAAAAAGCCGTACTTGTGCGATGTCTCGAATATGGCGGTAAGAGCGTCGGCCATCGCCCCAAGAATAAGCTCCGAGCCGTATAAAAGAGGCAGCACCCCAAGCCAACCGAAGGGCCTGGACATCCGCGGCAAGCCCTTGATCTCGGCCATTATCCTCTCGCTCGCGTAAGGGAAGACCTCCCTCACGACGATCGCGACCCTGTCCAGCACGGCGGCGTTCTTGCCGATTATGAAGCCGAGGACCGACACTATAATAATCAAAAGCGGAATAAGTGAGAAAAAGGCATAAAATGATATGGCCGCCGCGCTTCTGAAAGACTTCGCGTTTCTGAAAAGCTTTAACGCGTCCCAGAGTATTACGAAGGTCTTAATCATCGTTAATGTCTTTTTCTGAAAAATAGCCTTACCGGGACCGCATCGATACCGAGGGATTCCCTGAGGCTGTTTATCATGTATCTCCGGTAAGAGTCCTTTATACCTTCAGGAAAGTTGGTGAATATGACGAAAGTCGGCGGCGAGACGCCGGTCTGCGTGGCGTAATAAAACCTGACCTCCTTCCCCCTGTACTCCGGCGGGCCCTGCCTTGAGACGAGACCCTCAAGTATGCCGTTGAGATTGGAGGTCGTTACTCTAAGCCTGCTCTTTTCAACCACCGAATCGATCGCCTCCAATATCTTGGGCACCCGTTGCCCCGTGAGGGCCGACGTGAAAAGCACCGGAGCGTACGAAATAAAAGGGAGCGTTCTTCTTATAGTGTCCTTCACGAAATCCGCGGTCTTGGTATCCTTTTCGACGAGATCCCATTTGTTTACCACAATAACGGAGCACTTTTTCCTGTCCTCGATAAGTCCGGCTATCTTTTCGTCCTGCGCCGTGACTCCAGAGCCTGCATCGAGCACGAGAATCGCGCAATCGCACCTCTCGATGGTCCTGAGGGCCTCCATCACGCAATAGGACTCGACCGTAAGGCTGACTTTGCTCTTTTTCCTGATGCCGGCCGTATCTATGATAAGGTACCTTCTGCCATCGAGGTCAAATGGCGTATCTACGGCGTCCCTCGTCGTGCCGGCAACGTCGCTCACTATAGCCCTTTTCCTGCCGATAAGCCTGTTCAGGATCGAGGATTTGCCGACATTGGGCCTTCCGACGATGGCCACCTTTATCCGTTCGCCATCCGCTGGCGGCTCTTCCTCCACGGTCGGAAGGGCGGCCAATATGGCGTCCATTAGCTCGTTAAGGCCTCTGCCCTGTTCGGCGGATACGGCGTATATATCCTCCATGCCAAGGGTATAGAAATCAGAAAGGTCCGCCTCCTTTCTTAAAGAGTCTATCTTGTTCACAGCGTAGATGGCGGTCTTCCCGGATCGCCGGAGCATATCGACGAGTTCCATGTCCTGCGGGACAGGCCCGATCTTCCCGTCCATCAGAAGGACAATCACATCCGCGTCCTCAATGGCGAGCCTGGCCTGGTCGCTGACCTGGGCGCGTATCCCGCCGTCGCCGGTATCGAATCCACCGGTATCGACAATGGTAAACGACCTGCCGGACTCCTCGGTTTCGGCGAAGTTAAGGTCTCTCGTTACGCCCGGCTCGTCGGCGACGATAGCCTTGCGCACTCCTAATATTCTGTTAAAGAGGGTCGATTTGCCCACGTTGGGCCGCCCCACTATCGCCACTATTGGTATCATCTTCGTTCTCTACGCGGACCCGTATCCGAATTCTTTAAGCGCGCCCGGCCTTCGCGTCCAGTCCTGCTGCGCCCTTACGAAAAGCTCGAGATATATCTTGGCGCCGAACAGCTTTTCAAGGTCAAGCCTGGCTTCGGTCCCGATGCGCTTTAGCATATTGCCGCCCTTCCCTATGATGATGCCCTTCTGCGAGTCCCTTTCGACGTTTATGGTCGCGGTTATCGCTATGACCCCGTCTTTCTCCCTGAAGCTGTCTATAGTGACCGCTACCGAATAAGGAATCTCTTCATGCGTAAAAAGAAAAATTTTCTCGCGGACTATCTCGGATGCTATGAACCTTTCGGGCCGGTCGGTTATCACGTCTTCCGGAAAATACCTGGGCCCTTCGGGCAGCATCGCGGCTACCACGTTCAGGAGGGAATCGATCCCATCTTTCTTTAACGCCGATATCGGCACTATCTCCTTAAACGGATAAAGCTTCGAGTACTCGTCGATAAGCGGAAGTATCTTTAATTTATCGACATTATCGACCTTGTTGATACAGAGTATGACCGGGCAGACAAGGCCTTTTAATCCCTCTATTATGAATCGGTCGTCATCGCTTCTCTTTCTGCCGGCATCGACAAGATAAATAACCCCGTCCACGTCCCTTATCGCGTTCAGCGCCTCCTTTACCATGAACTCGTTCAAAAGCCCTTTGCCCCTGTGTATGCCGGGAGTGTCGACGAATACTATCTGGCAATCCCCGAGGTTCTTAACCCCCCTTATGACATTCCTCGTCGTCTGGGGCTTTTCGGAGACTATCGATATCTTCTCGCCGAGCAGAGCGTTAAGAAGGGTGGACTTGCCGGCGTTGGGCCTGCCTATAATGCTTATAAAACCTGATCTGAACATTTTTTGTTTTCCGTTAGGTATCCGTCGGCTTGCCGCCGGAGCGGATTCTCCCTCCCCGGCCATTTATGAGAATACCACCAACAAAAGTCAGTGTCAAAGCGCCTGCGGCAGGCACAGACCCGTCGGAAACCTTGTACGCAAAGGCGCGTCGAGCCCGCCGGGAATATTGCCTTTGCCGCGCGCCGGTCATTGGCCCTCATGAGATAATCATGGCGGGAATTAAAAAAACAGGGCTATCCTACCTCGTTGTATTCCCTGACACGGAAGGCGACGCCAAGATCGTCCTCAGCAACCCTCCGGCAGGCCTCGACGTCCAGGCCCGGCATGGCGACGACGGTAGCTATGACCTTGGGGATGTATCTCTTTGCCTCTTTAAGGAAGTAGAGTATGGCCGGATAGGCCCTGTCGCAAAAAGGCGTCTTTATGAGCCTCTGGTACGTCTCGGAATCAGGGGCGTTCAGGCTTACGGAGATGGTATCGACGAACATGAGTTCCGGCAGCACGTTTTTCCCGTGGACGAGGTTGGCAAGACCGTCGGTGTCTATTCTTATCTTGCTGCCCATCCTTTTCAGGTGCTTGCCGAGCTGCTTTACCAGGTCAAGCCTGATAAGGGGCTCGCCAAACCCGCAAAAGACTATCTCGTCATACTTGAGCGGATCTCCAATGGCGCCGATGACCTCGACAAAACCCGGCTCCTCGCGAAGCCTCAGGTAATGGCCCTTTACGGTATACGACTTGAACTTGGCGCAGAAGGTGCAATAATTGGTGCACCTGTTGGTTATGTTAAGATATAAAGAATTCCTTATCGGATAGGCTATCCTTGCCTCTTCTTTCTGCTTGAGCCCGAACAACTCTCCGGCATTCAACGTGGTTATCCTGGCCACGTCCGCAAGGCTCAAGTTCTTTATTTCCGCTATCGCCTTAGCGGTATTCAAGACAAAGGCCGGCTCGTTCCTTTTGCCTCTTTCAGGCACCGGGGCGAGATAAGGGCAGTCAGTTTCAATGAGCGTTTTTTCGATGGGCACGCCTTTTACCGTCTCCCTCACGGCATCTGCCCCGGGGAATGTCACGACCCCCGAAAAGGAAATATAAAAATCCATCTTGAGGGCCTGATACGCCACCTCGCGGCTCCCTGAAAAGCAATGGAATACGCCGCCGACCTCTCCGGCGCCCTCCTGTTTCAGTATATCG